>DAOWAG010000057.1 GCA_030634715.1 Candidatus Aegiribacteria sp.
AGCGAGTACCCAGTTCTGCGCCGTTCCTTTCAACTTCCTTGAGAAGGACATGACCGCTGACTATGTAGTTACAGGAGGATGGTCAAAAAAAGCAGTTAAGGAAGCAAAATTCTTCGGTAACGTGAACATCGCCGCCACCAGTGAAGACGCGAACTTCAATTTCATCCCGAAGCAGTTCGACCTCACTCCCGGAGCCGCTTACGTTCATACTACCAGTAACAACACTCTTGTCGGCACTCAGATAAAGAACTTCCCACAAACTGGTGATGTTCCTCTTGTCTCTGATATGTCCAGTGATTTCCTGTCCAGAAAACTCGATTTCAGCAAATTCTCGCTTATTTACGCTGGAGCGCAGAAGAATATCGGCCCATCGGGTGTCACCGCGGTTATTATCAAGCGGTCCTGGGCTGAGAAAGCACGCAAGGAAGTTCCGACAATGCTTGCTTACGCCACTCATATCGATAAGAACTCCCTTTTCAATACTCCTCCCTCCTTCCCTGTCTACGTCGTTGGAAATGTAATGAAATGGATTCTGGAGCAGGGCGGTCTTGAAGCTGTTGAAATGGCTAACAACAGAAAAGCCGGGCTGCTTTACGACTATATGGATGAGAACAGCGATTATTACACGTGTACTGTGTCCGATCCGGTAAGCAGATCTCTCATGAACGTCACATTCCGTCTCCCGACTGAGGAGCTTGAGAAGAAGTTCATCGCTGAGGGCGCGGAAAATAACCTCCTGGGTCTGAAGGGACACAGATCAGTCGGAGGCTGCAGAGCATCCATCTACAACGCAATGCCATACGAGGGTGTCGAAGCACTTGTAAACTTCATGAAGAGATTCAAGGCGGCAAATTAGTTCCTGAACACGTATTGAGTCAAATCTTTACGAAATATGATGATGGGCGGAGAGAAATCTCCGCCCTTCTTCAAACCATACCAGCATATATCCAGTATTCACAACCGGCTGAGGAATTCCTCTTCATCGATTATTTCAATTCCGAGTTCACGGGCTTTCTGAAGTTTGCTTCCGGCTCCGGGACCGGCCACTATTAAATCGGTTTTGGAGGAGACACTTCCTGTAACTGTCGCACCAGCTGCTTCAGTTATTTCCCTGGCTTCTGACCGTGACATGGATATCCCGCCTGTGAATACAACAGTCATTCCATCCAGGGGTTTTTCAGAGCTGTGAATGATGTGTTTATTTTCAGGATCGAAACCGGCCTGAAGCAATCGCTCAACGACACCAAGCGTTACAGGTTCATGAAAGAACACTTGGAGATTCTCCGCAAGCACTGGACCTAATCCATCTATGTCAATGAAATCCTCTGTTCCAGCTTCCATTATATCCTTAATACCGCTGAATCTGTCAGCCAGCAGTCCGGCAACCGTTCTTCCTACTCCCGGAATGCCAAGGCCTGTGATAAACCTCTGAAGATTCGTACTTTTACTCTTCTGCAGTTCTTTAATCAGATTTGCTGTGGATTTCTCACCCATTCTTTCCATCGATGAAAGCTGACTTTGGGAAAGGCGGTAGAGGTCAGAGATATCATTCACACATCCTGTTTCCACAAGCTGTTTTGCCAGTTTTGTGCCAAGACCTTCAATATCCAGAGCATCCCTGGAAGCCCAGTGGCAGATGCTCTCTCGCAACCTCGCGGGGCACGATGGATTCATGCACCGGTGAACTGCTTCACCTTCCGGTCTTGCGATAGGACCGCCGCAGACAGGGCATCTGTCAGGGAATTCGAACCTTTGTCCCCTCTCCTCTTCTGATGGCCTGCCAAGTGATCTGACAACCTCCGGAATCACATCTCCTGCTCTGCGGACAATAACCATATCGCCGGGTCTGGCATCCTTTTTCCTGAGTTCATCCTCGTTGTGAAGGGTTGCGCTCGATACGGTAACACCGCCTACAAATACGGGCTCAAGGCTTGCTACCGGAGTTAGTCTTCCGGTTCTCCCAACCTGGATAGTGATATCAAGCAGTCTGGTAACTACCTCCTCCGCCTGAAATTTCCAGGAAACAGCCCATCTCGGAAATCTGCTCTGAATCCCGATACTCATCTGAAGGGAAGCTTCGTTGAGCTTAATTACAACTCCATCGATCTCGAAGGGAAGTGAGTCGCGAAGGTCTTCCAGTTTCTCAAATGCAGTTTTGACCTCTTCAACACTTTTGCATACTGAATTGAGAGGACTGACAGGAATCCCGAGTGAATCCAGAAACGAGAATAAATCGCTCTGTGAAGTGATGGAATTAGGCCATTCAGCCGTGCCGTATGATATGAAACTAAGCGGTCTTGATGCAGTAATTCTGCTGTCCAGCTGCCGCAGAGAACCGGAGGCGGCGTTTCTGGGATTTACAAAGGAATTCAGTCCTACTTCCATCCTTTTACGGTTCATTCTTTCAAAATCATCTTTTCTGAAGATGACCTCCCCCCGCACAGCCAGCGTTCCTGGAACAGGTCGAGTCAACCGAAGCGGAATAGAATGAACTGTTCTGGCATTGCGTGTGATATCCTCTCCCACCGTGCCGTCTCCCCTCGTTCCGGCACTGATGAGGAGACCGTCCCGGTAGATCAGCGCAATCGCAAGACCATCCAGCTTGGGTTCAACAGAATATGCTGGAGTAGCGCTAAGGTCGAGTTCACGCA
This sequence comes from Candidatus Aegiribacteria sp., assembly GCA_030634715.1. The sequence goes on from DAOWAG010000057.1 coordinate 2,652, forward strand.
TCATTCTGCTGTTGAATTCCCGGAATTCCTCATCGCTGAACACATTATCGAGGCTGAGCATGGGTGGATTCCAGCCGATTGTCGAAAATTCTGCTACCGGCTCAGATCCGACCCTCATTGAAGGTGAATCCTCAGTCCGCAATTCAGGCCACTGCGATTCCAGCTTTATCAGCCTGCGAAGCAGGGCATCGTATTCCCCGTCAGATATTTCAGAACGGTTCTCACTGTAATAGAGCCGATTGTGATGTCGGATAAGTTCCCTGAGTCTGCGAACCTCGGAGTGAACTTCTTCAGGAATCATTCAGACTCTTCATTTCAATACGTAAGTTAAGCAAGTTATGCCCGGCATTGCTTGCGCAGGTGGAAATATATATGGCAGCTCCCTGGTGCACTTTTTCATACCCGCTCTCCGACCTGTTGACTGATTCAAGAGGCGCGAACCAGATATCAGCTTCAATACTAATATCTATAATAACCATGACATTCCGCCAGCGGTCAACAATCTCTATCCGTTTTCCCTTTGCAGTACCGGATTCACCCATCATTCGCTCCGGTCCTGAATCGATTCTGAAACAGCGGTCATGAGAGGTCCCGGTCATCAGGTTCAGGCAGATCTCCATACCAGTTCTGTCAAAGGGATTTACGGAATAATTTGACTGTACAGAAATCCGTGTGGAGATCAAATCAACGTGAAGATCCTTTGAGAGTTCAAGGTTGTTATTCTCATATGTGCCGGAAAAATCAACAGTTCTGTCGGACTGATTGACTGAATTCGATGAAACTGATTTCTGGAAGTTGATGATTCGTGCGTCACATCTTTTCCAGTCTTCAAATGTTGCATCCCGCGGCATCACAAGGTCGGAGAAACATATCCTTCTCCAGCGATCAACAATTATTCCTTCAGCGAGCCCCTCCTCCTTCGAAAGCAGACCGTCATGAATTGTCCTTGCTTCTCCTGAACCGGTCATTTCGGGAATGTCATCATGATATTTTTCATGGCATCTGCTGAGTACATGCCCCATCGGAACAGGCTCAGAGTGATCAGGCAAAAACGTGAATTCGCTTACTGTCAGACCCTTTCCGGGATGAACAAGTAATGATTGATTCTGCGTCACTACGATAGTTTCCTCATTCCCGTCAGCGTCGATATCAACGTTTCTGATGTATGGATACCTGTCCATTCCGCGCAGAGCTTCTCGTTCAGCCATGTGAAGTTCCTTCCACACCGCCTCCCTCAAATGCGGAAGGTATATCCCTCCAAATACTCCATGCCAGAAAGAACAGTTGCACTGACTTCTCCAGAAGTGATGAAGCGCAATTTCGCTTCCTGAGCGGCGAACTGTGTTTTCAGCCTCGAGTATTCTGCCGTGCAGTTCTTTTGACTCAGGATAGACTGACAGAAAATTCCGCCAGAAACCATCTGAAATCCATTCACCCATCTCTGCATAACTCACCGTTGGAATGTAAACAGGGCCGGAAGGATTAACTTCTGCTGCCGATGAAGGCAGGACCACATCAAGCCATGAAGCGGAGTCAATCGCGCTAAGAAAACTTTCAAGCCATCCCTGAGCGTAACAGAGCTCATTTGTTCCGGGCCAGACACCGAACTTTTCCCCGTCATCTCCATAGAAAACGAGATCCGCGCCATTGTTATTCAGGCGTTCGAGTTCTTTCATTACATCCTCAACAGGAGCGAACGGAATCCTGTACCTGAGTTCACGGTTGCTTCCGAGAAGCCTGACCGTATTTCCAGCATCCTCGGTTACGCAGGGATGAAAAAGATCCAGCCCCTCCAGACCAGCTTTCTGAAGGTGATAATCGTCAACTACAGCGTAGGAAACACCTGATTCACAGAGAAGGGACGGCAGCTGCGGCTCCCACACTCTCTCGCTGAGCCAGAGACCTTGTGGCCGCACGCCGGTGAGGGATTCGAGATGATCTGAATAACGGGATATCTGTTCAATAATGTCAGACCGTCTGAAGATTGGAAGGATTGGTTCATACCTGCCGCTGGTAAGAAGTTCCATTTGACTGTTACGGCACAGGGCAGAAACCTTCTTCAGATATTCTGGATGATGCGATTCAAGCCATTCAAGCAGAGTACCGGAAATGTGAAATCCGGTTCTGAATCCATCATGGGATTCCAGAGATTCTATCATCGGCAGATAACATTCGGTATACGATGATTCCATGATATGATGGAAATTTCCAACTGGTTGATGAATATGGATACAGAAACTGATTCTCATTTAATGTCCTTCAGTGGATATGCTCGGATTTGTATTGATTATCTCTCAATGCTGCCATGCAGATGCCTGTAGATTATATCAGCAGGGAGAATACGGTCAGGATCAATATTGATCGCTCGAATATTCTGAATTCCGCTCGGTATTCGGCCCGCAAAGAAACCCTCAGTTGAACCCCTCGAAAGTTCAATCACTTCGGAATTCTCTTCAGAAACGATAAGAATATCATCGGTTATCGATCCAAGCGGGAAATTCTGCCCCGGCTGATACTGTTCTAGCCATATTTGCAGGTATCCCGATGAATCAGCCCATGCAACTTCAATTTGAGGGATGCCTGGATTGTATAGCCATTGGAAGAACATCTCTCCAAACGCTCCGCTCTCCCTGATTCCCATCGCGGAGAATAACCTGCTGAATGAATCTCCGGAGTGTCTGAGATTCCCGAGCGCTCTTGGTATTCCTCTCTTGAAAGCTGGTATCTCTCGTGTAAGGAATTCAATAACGATCGGAGCTTTACCAAGTATCACAGGATCATAGAGCGGAGATTCAATTAATTCGGGATCAGCTATCGCGTATTCCGTACCGCCGGTTATCTCTGTAGAATAGAGGTAGTATTTCAGAAAGGCTTCAAGTAGTTCGGCTGAATCAGTATTTTCCTCAGCTGTGATAAATTTATAGACCGACCACGCAGCGAAAGCGTCTCTGAGACATTCCGTAAGATAAGTACTGCCGGCGAGGAAGGATCTCGCTGTCTCGAATACAACAGCAGCGGCAGGAACTGTAATGCCTGAAACAAGTGAATCAGACCATGATTCGTACCCCTGAATTGACGCAAGGATGTCTGAGGAAAGGAAAACACATCCAGGACCAGTCAGAAAAACGGGAATGTCAAGGCTGCGAACTATTACGAAGTCCAATCTGGCACCGGAGAAGCCCATATTGTTCCAGAAAACAGACGCGATTTCATCCGCCAGATAACTCATTTCCAGTGCAAGAGAGTCGGAATTGTGACAGAAATATTTGCTTCTCCATCCGGCGATATCGATTTCCGAGAATCCTCCGGTTGCCCATGCAAGAGGCCCTCTAACACCGCCTTCAGGGGAGGAATAGGATACGATCAGCAGTGAATCGGACACCACGCTCGATAATTCCTGAAGGGGAGCGTAGATACTGTACCCCATATCCGGAACTGAAATATCCAGACTGTACGAAGCCGGTATATCATTTCCAGGATAGAACCACATACCACACTGAAAGGAGGTCGAGGGATTGATCTGCAGTCCGCTGATTATGATACGGTCTGTAGAACCGGAAATGAATCCACTCCGTGTTCCTGAGAAGAGACCCGTAAATATTCTTGAGGAATCCGCAACACATCGGATTGAATCTCCAACGTATTCAAAGTGACCATTCAGAGACTCAAAGCTGGAACCGGTTCCACTGTTCGGAAGAAACAGAGTTAACTCGCTGTCGGACTGAGTGGGGCTGAAATCAATGACCAATGTGTCAAGAACGGTAATTTCTCTTTGTGACGGATTGATTGATAGATTAATTCTGTGATTAACATCAGGTGGAACTGCAACATCTGAATTGACTTCTTCTACAATCAAGCTCCGATTGCGATCTGAGAGATAAACGGATCGCAGCATGCTATTCGGGGGTTCAACCAGATCAGCAGTCCTGAGAATCCCGCTTATTGAAGAGAGAAGCATATTGGGAGAAGATCCCTGCATTTTCACCTGAAGCACTACGATCTCCTCGGCTCCTCTATTCCATATTCGCTCTACAGCACTTGAATCCTCGGTTGTATATAACACTGCAAGGTAGGAGGCGTTCTCACCAAGAGAAGGAATTTCAACAGTTGTTGTTTGATCAGGTTGAAGGAGCGGTATTTCACCAGAACCTGTTTTACCAAGAAGAATAAGCCCTCCATCTAGCTGAATGCTCCATGTAAGATTGGTAGCATTTGTGTCACCGTTATTCCGTATTATAGCGTTAATACCAATTCCTCCGTTAATCACCTCAATATCGAGTCCGTTTGTTTTCATCATATTGTTATTATTCTGTTTATAATTACTATTTATTGCACTTCCATATCCAGCTAATAAGATAAAGATACAAACCAAGAGGCTTAAGCTTTTATGTTTCATTCTCTTGACTCCCCAAAATTATGAATATAAATATAAAAAGA
>DAOWAG010000187.1 GCA_030634715.1 Candidatus Aegiribacteria sp.
ACGAATTGAGGCCGCCTATAAAATATTCTCCTTCTCTGACTGTTGAAAGTACACCGGCTCCTTTTATTTCACCGACTTCAACTTCAAGACCGATATATGGTGGGATGTGCATCGAGAGATCGCGAGTGAAGATCAGATTCTCGTAATCAGGGTTGTGCGATGCGTCAACAGCAACCGAAGTCCAGCCTCTTGAAATGGCGTCAGGAACGGTTACTATGGCCTCATCTCTGTCTTTGGTTGATTTTATCGCATAATGGTCCATATGCAGACCGAAAACAGTTTCATCTTCAATAGAACTTGAGAATTGCAACGCAAACCATGGAAGATTCCTGAAATTCACTCCCGTATAACCAGCTTCTGATTTTGCCAGTTCCAGCAGAACAAAAGAGTCAACTTTTTTCGCTGCCCGAAGGATTCCCAGGGCACTCAGGGGATTGCGAATATTAGCAGCCATGACTATGGCGTTCTTTTCAACAGCAACAGCAGCTATATCCTTCATGCTTACAAGTGCACATCTGCTCTCAGGGAACGCTCTCGTTACATTCAAAGGTCTTAGATCAAGGAATCTGTTGTACTCTACCGCATTGATCATATGAATTCCTTTCGTATTTGACCGAGCGAGCATTGAGTGTTAATATGCTTGAAACCGTGGCAGGAAGGTATGGTCGCATTGGATAACAGATTCATTGGAACCAATCGGGTTCGACTCTTTCTTTCATTATGTGTATTTGCCGTTCTTATTACGTTATTCGGCCTATCTCTCCGATCACCGGATATTTTGCTGGCAGCTGATATTCTGATTATTTTTGTATCCCTGATGTTCCTGGCGGGAATAGTCCTTCCGGACGGAGTTTCATCATTCAAGGACAGATTCACCGACGAAAAATGGCTGCTTCTCTTCTCATTCCTTTACATCATTGCGATTCTTATCGTCGCAATCCGAACAATCCAGCACGGTGTATTGCCGGCTGGAGTAGCACTTACGATAAAAATATCGCTTATATACAGTACACTCTGTTCTGTGAGAGTACTCCTTGCACTTTTTGGATCATGGGCTCTGGATCACCTCTCCCCGGCTGCCATTCTACCAGTCTCATTCGCCATCGTTATCGCTTTTGGGTCAGCAATGCTCCTTCTCCCAAACGCGACTCCCTCCGGGAGCAGTATCGGAGTGATCGACGCAGTTTTCACGTCTACATCAGCAACGTGTGTAACTGGACTCATTGTGAGAGATACGGCAGCGGATTTCACTATTTTTGGACAGACAATAATTCTGATTCTCATACAGGTTGGCGGCCTGGGAATAATGACATTTGTTGCTTTCTTCGCACTGTTTCTAGGGCACAACGCCGGCCTTCGAGAATCAGCTTCGCTCGTTCAGGTGATGGATAGTGATTTCATAAATGATCTCAAGAGGATAATGGGTTCAATTATCGGTTGGACACTGACAATAGAAAGTGCCGGAGCATTCATACTCTACCTGGTATGGGATGGTCAGCCTGTCGGATGGACGATGAATTTCAAAATCTGGCAATCGATCTTCCATAGTGTTTCCGCATTCTGCAATGCAGGTTTCAGTCTGAATCCATCTCTGGCAGATGCTTCATCAGGTTATTTCAGCAATCCGACCAATCTGGAAGCTTTCGCGCATGTGCCCGGAATCGCTATAACTATAGGCAGCTTGATCGTGCTTGGTGGAATCGGTTTCCTCGTTCTTACTTCCCTGGGTGCGCATATCATTCACAGAATGAAAACAGGAACCGGTATGCGCATGTCAGTGCAGGTAAAACTCGTCCTCTGGATCACCGCAATACTCATAGTGGTTGGCTTTGGATTATTCCTTGTGTTTGAGTGGAACAATTCTCTAGACGGAATGAGTTTTTCTCAGAAGATTTCAAATGCTTATCTTGGTTCCATAACGCCGCGAACAGCAGGATTCAATACCGTTCCCACGTCTACTCTTCTCCCTGCGATGCAATGGTTTATTATCGCGCTGATGTTCATAGGAGCATCACCAGGCGGAACAGGTGGCGGAGTAAAAACCAGCACTATTGGTGTGATATTCGTGAGTTTCATGTCACTTATTAGAAGGAAACCATCAACGGAGATTTGGAACCGCAACATTTCCCCTCATGATATCAACAGGGTGGCTGCCGTACTCCTTCTCGGAGGAATAGTATTCACAATCTCGGCAGGACTTCTGCTTATCTCTGAACAGAATTCTTCACAGGAATTTGGACCGTTTGATTATATTTTCGAATCGATGAGCGCTTTCGGCACTGTAGGTTTATCCACCGGACCCACAGCAGGTTTGACCTGGATCGGAAAGGTGATAATCATTCTAACAATGTTTGTGGGAAGAATTGGACCAGCCACACTGGCTGCAGCAACTGGAAGAAAGCATGTTATGAGCTACAGATATCCCGAAACACGGATTACAATTGGATAGAATCGGGGATGGATAATCTTGAAAGCACAAAAATTCGCGGTAATCGGCCTGGGTTCATTTGGATTCAGTATGGCGACAAAGCTTGAAGATCTTGGTGCAGAAGTTCTTGCAATTGATAAAAGTGAGCGTCTTGTGCAGGAGATCAGTAATTCAGTCTCCGCAGCCGTATCTTTTGACTGCACTGATGAGAATATTCTTGAAGCACATGGTCTGGCGAACATGGACCTTGTCATTGTCGCGATTGGGGAAGATTTCGGCTCTAATGTCCTTGTAACGAAAATACTCAAGGATATGGGTTTAAAGGTTCATAGCAGAGCCACAAGTAAACGTGAGGCACGAATTCTACAGGCAGTCGGGGCTGATCATATCTACACTCCTGAACAGACACAGGGCGTCACCGAAGCAAGACGACTCACACTACAGGGGGTGGAATCCTATATACCCCTCTCAGGCGGAATTGTCTTCGCACATGTGGAAGTCAAGGAAGCAATGGTTGGCAGGATGCTCCGAGACCTGGACATTCGCCGTGTCTTCGGTCTGAATATTGCGTACATCGGAAGAATGACGGATGATGGCAGGAAGTACAGGATTCCCAGACCGGACGATGTCTTCAGAGAAGATGATCACATATTCATCATGGGTACACAGGAGGATATCAAGCGCTATCTTCAGAGCTGATCTGTAATGCTTACGTTTTCTTTTTCTCCATCAGTTCACCGAGACCGGCTGAAGTCAGCGCATGTCTCTGGTCGGAATTAACGTCTCTGAAAAGCTGAATGCATTTATCCGGATTTTCATTTTCCTTTGAAATAGCCTTCACGAGATATATAATAACTTCGGGAAATCTCTGAGGATCATCAAAAGCTCTTTTTTGCTGCAGACCTTCATCTGGTATCAGAACGAGCTTTCCAAGCAAGGGTATCTCTTTTCTCAGGGATCCGAATATATGGACTGACTGCATGAAGCAGTCCAGCCAAATATCCAGAAGCTCTATATACCAGCTATTAAAAGCACTGAGAAGAAGAGATATCTCATCAAGACCTACACCGGATAATGATTGAGTCTCCCCCGGATAGAAGTATCCGGAACATCCGGTCGAAGCTTCATACTCAAGATATTCCCAGATTCCCGGGCCATCCAGAGTTCTTCCAGGCAACCAGCCAACATCAGCTTTTCCATTA
>DAOWAG010000089.1 GCA_030634715.1 Candidatus Aegiribacteria sp.
AGCGGTTGCTCACGGCGCGGATACGGTCATGGATCTTTCTACAGGATCTGAATGGAAAACTATTCTCAGCAGAATCATGGATAGAAGTCCTGTTCCAATTGGCACAGTTCCACTCTACCAGGTGTTTGGTGAAACCCTCCGACAGAACAGGGACGTAAGTGATGTTACCGAGGAGGATATCTTCTCGGCAATAGAAGATCACTGCAGAGCGGGAGTGGATTACCTTACTCTTCACTGCGGTGTCACAGCACAAGCATTAAAACTGCTTCAGGTACAGGGCAGGAAACTGGGCATTGTCTCCAGAGGAGGTTCTCTTCTCGCCGAATGGATGGATAAGCAGGGGAAGGAGAATCCACTTTTCGAGCACTTCGATCGCCTGATAGATATCCTCCATGAATATGATGTCACATTCTCTCTCGGAGACGGATTGAGACCCGGCTGTATTGCTGATGCTTCCGATCGTGCTCAGATAGAGGAGCTGATTACACTTGGTGAATTGCAGAAACGTTCACATGAAGCCGGTGTACAGGTGATGATAGAAGGTCCGGGACACGTTCCTATGGATAAAATCGCTGAGAACATCAGGATGCAGAAAAGCCTCTGTGGAGGAGCACCCTTCTATGTTCTCGGTCCTATCGTTACAGATATCGCTCCCGGATATGATCACATAACTTCTGCGATTGGCGGCGCAATGGCTGCATGGTATGGAGCCGATTTCCTGTGCTATGTAACTCCTGCCGAGCATCTTCGCCTGCCTGATGTTGAAGATGTAAAAGTGGGTGTCATATCATCGAGAATTGCCGCTCATGCTGCTGATATCGCTCGAGGAACCAGAGGTGCAATGAAGGCTGATAATCTGATGGCTGAGGCAAGGGACAGATTTGACTGGGAAGCTCAGTACAGCCTTTCGCTTGATCCTGTCACCGCAAGGCATGAAAGGGGCGAAGCCCTTCCATCGGACGACGATGTCTGCTCCATGTGCGGTCACCTATGCGCACTCAAAACAAGCAAGAGGGTTTTCGAAAGGGATAAGGAAATAAAGAACAAGTAGGTGTACGGAAGTATATACTGCCTGCAGGTTGTCGCAGGCCTTGTATCGAGGCAGCATCATGAGTATTGTCTTAACTATTGTTGGAGGATAAGATGAGTGATCCGGTCACGAGCGCAGCCCTTTTTGCGGTAACGGGTGCTACAACTGCTGCTGTAGCAGCAATGGCAAATGCTGTGAAGGCTTCCGGAGCAATAATCCGTCTTGAACCGGAGGAATTCGTAAAGATTCTCTCCCGAACAACCGAACCTGTCATAGTTGTCGCGCCCTCAGGATTCAAGAAGAAAAAGACGCAGTACCTTCTCTCCTGGAAAGGTTTCGTCTTCCACTGCATTTCAACTGAACAGATGGGCTTCCCCAGGGGCGCGGAAATTATTGCTGCAAAAAAGATCTGGATCCCCAGTTAAAACCTGATGAATGGGGTTGTTATTATGAAACATTTGATGATTCCAGCTTCATGGAAAAGTGCAACTGCCATGAAAAAGACAATCGAGAGTAAAGAAAAACAGGGCTGGCAGGTTGCTGCACTCGCGGATGTTTCAGGGGCAAATACGCTTATCATGGTTGCTGATGGAGATAAGTATAAACATGAGATCATCCAGGTATTCTGGAGTCTGAGGGGCAAAGTATCCGATATCATCACAGAGAAAGAGGCAGAAGGCTGGACAGTCGCTACGCTGGGAGCCTGCCTGGGAAGTTCACTGCTGATAATGAAGAGAAAAATCACAACTGAACCAGATAAGTCTTAAACACTCCTTCGCACGGCAGATTCTTACGCGGCATTTGAATTAACTGATCTGAGCCTCATCGGAATGTACAGAACTGCCAACAGAATTCCAGCGGAAATTACAGCAGTTCCTATTCCTGCCCTGTCCGCAAGATAACCCGCGCATGGCGCAAGAACAGTCATTACAAGCATTTTCAGAAGCGATTCCGCGGATAAACCTGAAGCCATGACTCTGTCAGGCACTTTCTCACTGATGAATGTAACACATATCGGTCTTCTCAGATTCTGTAGTGAGAACAGCGCAAGATATGATGCAATTGTGACAGCATAAATAGATAATTCACAAAATATCCCCGCAATAATTATCAGGCTGAATCCAGCTATCCACGTTGAATTAACAGCTTTTTCCACACCTTTGACTCGTCTGCAGTATTTACCTGCATTCCTTGAGGCAGTACTTGCTGCAAGATAAAGAAGAAAGTAAACGCAGCCTGTCACGACAGCAACCCTTCTATCGATCTGCATTGCAGTCAGCAGGGGCAGGCTGATAGCAAACGATTTAAGAACAGGCTGAAGGTATTCTTTGAGAACCTTGAAAAAACCATCGAACACGGCGGAATTCAATATCCCCACTCGCGCGATTGGACTTCGAAATATAGATGTGAATTCTCTGAATGTGTCTCTTATTCCCGATCGCTCATGCCTGTTGTTTACATCAGTCCCATCCAATTCGTCAGGATATGATGCGAGGTTTATCATGTTAAGAACGTAAGGGAACACTGCTGCAAGAAATACATATCTGAAACTTCCGGAAATGAGTACAAGAGCAGCGGCGATAAGCGCATTCACAGCTGAACCGATGTTGGATGCCGCCCTTGTTGCACCGTAATAATCCGGTCTCCATTCAGTCTGTCCTGTCAGACGAAGGTATTCCAGTATCATCGCCTTGTGAGTCCCGGTTCGAAATGCTTCTCCACATGCGAATAGAACCATAGCTCCTGCAGCTGCGAAGTACTCCTGAAAATAGAAGAATATGAGAAAACTCGCGATATAGGCTGACATGGAGAAGAGCATTGAAACTTTTCTTCCTTTAGTATCCGCTATGAGTCCGGTGGGAATTTCAAGAAATACAGTGGATATCTCTCTGATGGCAAAGAGAATACCTATTTCAAGAAATGAGAATCCTATTTCAAGGAAATATAGAACTATGAAGGGTTCAAAGAATCTGAGATTCTTCAGAAATCCATAAGATGAGAATCGATAGAATTGTCTGTCTCTTGTAAAACTCACACTTATCCCTGAGTTACCAGTTGAAATCAGATCCCGAGAAAAGATCCGGTTCTCTGGTAACTGATTCTTCATCAGGTTTCTGAGGAATCAGATCTTCAGGTCTTCCAACCAGCAGGTATCCCGTTTCAGGAGAAAGCCATTCATCTGAAGAGTGCTTCCTGATGAATAGACTCAACGCAGATTGTCCGATAATCTTCATTTCAATGTTAATTCCTGTAAGAAGCTGAATTCGATCCATTTCGTTATGAAGCAGGTCATCGATTCCATCGCACACAACCAGAAGTTTTACAAATTGGGCATTTCCACTCAGGAAAACATGGGAAAGAATCGCGGTACTTATTAATGTATCGAGGGATTTTAACGTAAATGAAATCATCTTTCTGATGTCAGTCATCTTTTCAAGGAGATCTCGCATTTCTTCGAATATCCCGGAATCATCTGCTACTCTGAAGAAGGCTTTAACACCGGTTTTCTCTCTTTTGATAATTCCTGACTCGATCAGGTTAGCCAGCTCGCGCTGAACTCCACCACGTCCTGTCCGAAGGATTGCCACGAGTTCCAGAAGATAGAACGATCTGGCAGGATTGAAAAAGAAAAGGCAAAGGAGTTCCCTTCTGATCTTGCCGAACAGCGCTTCGCCAGTTCCAGTAATATATGTACTCATAATGGGTATCTTAATGACCGGCACTACATTGTCAAGAGTCAATCAGATTGAGGTAGATAACATTCAGTCCTCTGCCAACCTCTGTAAACGCAACTACACAGCGATCTATCTGTTCACAAGTATGCGCAGCTGAAAGCTGTACTCTTATGCGGGCCTGCCCCTTTGGCACAACCGGATAGAAGAATCCTGTAACGTATATCCCTGACTTAAGCAGTTCATCAGCGAACTTCTGAGCCAGTGCAGCATCATCAGCCAGATGACCGAACATCACAGGCACAATGGGATGATCTCCAGGTATAATACTGAACCCAGCTTCCTTCATCATTCTCCTGAATCGTCTCTGGTTATCGCGCAGGCGATCTCTTTCCTCGCTTGATTCTTTTATCAGTTCAAGAACGGCAAGTGTGGTTCCTACTACAGCAGGAGCGACTGTATTCGAGAACAAGTACGGTCTGGACCGTTGTCTCAGTATTTCCACTACTTCAATAGGCCCTGATGTGAAGCCTCCGGAAGCACCACCAAGAGCTTTTCCGAAAGTGGATGTAACAATATCAACCCTTTCGTTCACTCCGTGATATTCCGCTGTACCTCTTCCGTTCTCGCCTATAAATCCGGTAGCGTGCGAATCATCCACTATCAGAAGAGCATCGTACTTCTCAGCAAGGTCACATATTCCGGGAAGTGGAGCAATTTCACCATCCATCGAGAAAACCCCATCTGTAACGATTGCTTTTACTCTGGCTCCGCGAGCGTGGATGAGAACCGCTTCAAGATCCTCAAGATCAGCATGACTGTATCTATATCTTTTGGCCTTACACAATCTTATGCCATCAATAATCGAGGCGTGATTCAATTGATCAGAAATAATCGCGTCCTTATCGGTCAGTATTGGCTCAAATAAACCACCATTTGCGTCGAAGCAGCTTGAGTAAAGTATTGTATCTTCTTTTGATAGAAAAGCGCTTATCTTATTCTCGAGTTCTTTGTGAATATCCTGAGTCCCGCAGATAAATCGCACAGAAGAAAGACCAAAACCTCTTAATTCCAGTATTTCGCAAGCCCTGTCAACCAGTCTCTGATCACCCGAAAGACCAAGGTAGTTATTTGAGCAGAAATTGAGAACTTCTCCTGACTGAGATACGTTAACAGAAGTACCTTGTCTTGTCGTGATAACCCGTTCTCTCTTGAACGTTCCGCTCCTCTCGGTCTCTTCAAGGTTCGACCTGAGGATACCGCATAGCTTGTCAGTATACATTCCGGACCTCTTAATCAGTATAATGAGAGCAGTTGAATTCTGCCGTTATCGCGAATATATGCAAAATGAAAAAAATATCTGAATCATGCTGATGAGATTTCCAGGTCAACTATCGGCTGAAATCGAATGCATACTCCTCAGGCGGGAAAGCAACATCACACTCATCGCAGAGCGTTTTGAAATCAACAATCTCACGTCGGGTCATTATGCTGTTCCTGATAGAGTAGGACTCTATTTTATCCAGCCTATCTGCAAGGTTTCTAGAACCCGTTTTCAGGACATCCTTCATTTCGCTGTCCAGACCAAGTTTTCTGTATGCAGCAGCGAGTGAACAGCAGTGCAGGGCAATCTCAATTTCCGAGTCGTTCTGTGAAGATTCAATGATCTGTCTGAAACATTCCACTGATTTCCCTAGTGATTCAGGATTCGAATCCGGAGTGGACATATGAACAAGTCCTTTAACAAAAAGGATACTGTTCTCAGTGTTGGAACTGAACGGGCCCGCATCTTCTAGTGATTCCACTATTCCCTTTGCACCTTCAAACTTCTCAGTCTCCAAATAGATACGGGCTAACATCAACTTGCATTCCGCCCTTATTTCGTCACAGTGGAGCCTGGAGAACACTTTTATCGCTTCCTCGAAGCATAATATTGATTTTTTAAATCTTCCCTCGAGCCAATAAAGATTGCCCAGACCATAGCTTCCATATCCGAAACCTAAATCGTTTCCAATATCGTCATTTATCTCCAGATACTTATCGTAGTATTCCCTCGCAAGATCAAGCATATTGATTCCCTGGTAGTATTCGGCGATATTGTAATTGGCAATGGCCAGACCAAGTTTGTCATCCAGAATCAGATTGATCCTGGCAGCTTCTTCCATTGTAGTGAGGCTTTTCCCGTAATCACCCTGACGTGCATAGATCCCGTGCATGTTGTTCAGAACAGTAGCCTGCCAAGGCAGGTCTTCTATCTTCCTGCACATATCACGCGACTTATAGTAACGTTCTGATGCTGCTTCAGTGCATCCGATGTTCGATATGATATCTGCTCTCCTTGTGA
>DAOWAG010000148.1 GCA_030634715.1 Candidatus Aegiribacteria sp.
AATGCTGTTATGACAACCATCACCCCACCTAGTAAATCACATACTGCACAGATAAATAGAAATACCGAGGCGGTTTGCATTAAGGGTCCATGCGATTGGTAGGCTGAAGCTGCGCTGGCAAGGGTGATTCCCAATATCAAAACGATAATCCCTACAATGATAAGAACGGATTTAGAGATCCAACTTCGACCCTTTGACCTAATAGCAATGAAGAAGAGTGTTACTGCAGAAAGAAAATTCAAACCAATATTTACCCAAAAGGCAGTTACAGCTTTCTCTGAAGTGGCACCTCGCGAGACTTCGGCTCTCACCTGCGGAATCACAGCTGCTGCGACCACAAGAGCCACTACGATTAAGAGAATAGCACTAGTTAGCAGGGATCGACGGCAGAAGGTGAGACTGACTGTCATAGTTATTTCCTTTCTCTTTGTGGAGTTACAATTTCATGTTTGAGTGATATCGCCTAACGCTCTAAATCAGCAGACTGCGAGGTACTGTTGCTAAATGCCAGAATCGCAGTTCTGTTGCATTTTGTGGTTAGCTGTTTTCTTTTTTCATAATAAACAATAGTCTTTAAACAAGTTTCTCACCAAGCTTCTTAGCTTTGGTGAAATACTGCTCGATTTCTCTGTGCCATAGATCACCAGCGTAAAGCTCCCCGACTGTCTGTGCATTCAGCGAATCCTTCATGACTCCTTTAATCTGTGGTGTTGCCCAGTTACATAACTTTTTGTACTTGGCAGGTATCATTCCTGAAACTGCAATGATCACAGCTTTCCTTTTCTTGTCTGATCTTGGAGCCGGACAGCCTTTCACGAGGATGTAGCTCTTCGCTGGTTTCGCGAATGTCCAGCAAATCCTCTCAAGGAAAGTCATTACAAGTGCGGTAGCATATCCCATATGGATTGGAGTTCCCATTATCAAAGCATCAGCATTCAAGATATCCTGATTTATCTCATCCATATCATCACGGATCACACGTCTGGCAATAGGACTTTCAGTATCCCTGCTCCAGCAGGAAAGACAATCTTTGCAGTGGTTTATCTCGTGATCAGCGAGGTAAAGTTTCTTCACTGATACATCAGGAAGCTTCTTCTTAACTCCCTCAATTGCTTTGTCTACCAGTGTATCAGTGGCTTGCCCTTTTCGTGGACTACCGATAATTGCTAGAAGGTTCACACTAACACTCCAATCCATCATCCCTTTCTATCAGCCAACAATGATTGAACAGCGGCTGTTCAATTCTCCTTCTGGTTTAACTCAATGAGAATACAATACAGAATACTGGGGGTCAAGGCGGTTATCTTGACATGTTATAGTAAACAATTGTATACTAACACCGCAAAACCGGTGTTGAACAGCTGCTGTTAAAGTAAGGAGAGTGTTTAAATGCAAGGGGACAAGAACAGTGTGATCATACTAGGAAAAGTCATGTGAATGGCGGGAACGTGTGGGAATCGAACCCACCCAGGATGGTTTTAGCACCCAGCACCGGATTTGAAGTCCGGGAGGGACACCAGTCCCCGTGCGCTCCCGCAGGTGTTTTTATTGCCAATCAAACATCTGGCAATATTCCCGTGGTTGTCAAGTACCAGGATTTCCGGAATGAGAGTACTTTTTCAGTACTACTACTACTCCCACCAGCATACGAGACCTGGTTCAATGATCCTGCCGAATTCCGGGTGACCGGGCAATATTCTTGCAGTGAAACCCTGATTGCCGGAATGATCACACACGAAAGAACCTGTGAAAATGAAATTTCCTTCTTCCTCACGATCAAATTTCAGAAGGATCAGATTCCTTTCAGTTAACCAGCCATCAGGCTGGATCTTGCCCTGATGAATCTCAACCTGCAGATCTTCCGGCAGAAGACCCGGAGCATGAACTGTAACTTTAACAGGGAGAGGATCACCGACTTCACAGGTGCCGTTTTCTATTTCGCATTTCACCTGATTTATCTGAACCGCACCCCAGGCTTTTCTGATTTTTTCCATCCATTGCGCCAGATCCCTTGCGCCTGAGAAGCCATTATCTGAAAGTTTCTTTGCGCGTCCGTATGCGGGGATGTAAGATGTATTTGTGTATTCAGTCAGCATTCTGTTACTGCTGAAGAATGGACAGACCTTTTTTAATGATTCTTTCATTATTCTTACCCAGTTTGTGGGGATGTCATTTCTATCCCGGTCGTAGAAAATTGGCACTATCTGGTTTTCAATTAAGTTGTATAGAGCTTTTGCCTCCAGTCTGTCCTGAAGGTCAGGATCATCGTATTCCTCGCCTTTCCCTATCGACCAGCCCATTCCCGGTTCGTATGCCTCAGCCCACCATCCGTCGGGGACACTGCAATGAATTGCTCCGTTGAAACAGGCTTTCATTCCACTTGTTCCACTGGCCTCCATGGGCAGTCTTGGAGTATTCAGCCATACGTCTACCCCCTGAACCATCTGTCTTGCCACCTCAATGCTGAAGTCTTCCAGATAGATAATTTTGCCGTAGAATTCCTCCTTCATGCAGATGTGGACTATTTTTCTGATCAGCTCCTTACCAGCAGTATCGTGTGGGTGAGCTTTACCTGCGAAGATGAATTGCACTGGCTTTTCAGGGTTGTTCACTATTCTACTCAGGCGATCTTCATCCCTGAGAAGCAAAGTTGCCCGTTTGTATGATGCGAATCTCCTCGCGAATCCGATGATCAGACTTTCGGGGTCAAGGACAGGGATGTCTTCAAGATGAGGTTTGAGAAGCCCCATGCGTTTGATCTGTTTCTCCCATCTGTCCCTTGACCATGAAACGAGCCGCTCTCTCATTCTGATATGTGCCGGCCACAGCTCGGAATCGGGAACCTTGTCAATTTTCTTCCATGCCGCACTGTCTGTTTTATTGCTTGACCATCTGGGTCCGATATATCTGCTGAAGAGCTTAACCATCTCATCCGATACCCAAGATTCAGGATGTATACCATTTGTTATATGCACTATAGGAGTATCAGATTCAGGGAGAGTCGGCCAGACATCTTTCCATATTTTTCTTGAAATTCTGCCGTGTAATTCACTTACACCATTCCGGAAAGCGCAGAATCGAAGTCCGAAAACCGTCATGGAGAAATTGGGATTATCGTCATGATGGCCGAATTGAAGAAATTCTTCGTTGGTCAGTCCCATGTCCTTGATCATTGGATGGAGATATTTGATTACCAGATCAGGAGGAAACTCCTCGTTGCCGGCAGGAACCGGTGTGTGTGTTGTAAATACATTACCAGCGGCAACTATTTCCCTGGCTGCTTGAAACGAAAGATTCTCTTTCATGAGCTTCACTATCAGTTCTACTATCAGAAACGCCGAATGTCCTTCGTTAATATGTCTTACCGTTGGAGTAAGGTTCATCTTATCCAGAGCTCTCAGACCGCCAATTCCCAGCAGGATTTCCTGCTGAATCCTCATGTTCCGGTCTCCGCCATAGAGCTGTCCGGTTATCTCACGGTCATCTTTACTGTTCTCTGGAAGATTCGTATCCAGCAGAAACAGAGCAGCTCTGCCTACCTTCACCTTCCAGACAGCTGCTTTCACTGTTCTGTTTCCCATCGGTACATCCACGGATACCTGGCTGCCGTCATTCCCTAGGACCGGGTCAACAGGCATATTGGAGTAATCGTTTATGAAGTAACGCTCCTGCTGCCATCCATCGCTGTTCAGATATTGGCTGAAATAACCATGCCTGTAAAGCAGGGAGACGCCAACCATGGGAAGCCCGAGTTCACTGCCGCTTTTGATCGTATCTCCCGCGAGAACACCGAGACCGCCCGAATAAATTGGAATACTCTCGTGCAGGCCGAATTCGGCTGAGAAGGTAGCAACAAGAAAATTGTCATCAACGACCTTATTCTGTTCCCTCAGATCATCAAACCATGTACTTCTTTCAAGATAATTCGAAAGACGCTCAGTGGTTTTTTCAAGGTGTGAAAGGTATACACTATCCTGCGCCAGTTCCCTGAGTCTTTCCTGACTTACATGTCCAAGAAGTCGAACCGGATTGTGATATGTCTTTTCCCACAGGTCGGAATCTATCCAACGGAATAGTTCAATTGCCTGCGAATTCCATGTCCACCATGTATTGTAGGCTATCTGTTTAAGAGCTGCAAGCTGCTCAGGTATTTTGGGAACTACCCTGAAAGTTCTTGTTTTCAATGTATACACCTTCCACGAAACCTGTTATCCTGATTGCTGTTCAATCGGGAACTATTACCGGAGTATTGTAATATATTCAGAGTTCATG
>DAOWAG010000241.1 GCA_030634715.1 Candidatus Aegiribacteria sp.
CAACGCCAGTGCGGCTGATACTGATGGAGTATACAGCAATGTTTTCTTTATTGCAGCTTCAAGAGCAGAATTTATACTGGATTTTGCCCGAATTGTTCCCGGAGTGAATAACCCTAAGCTCATGTCAAGAATCATTGTATCTCCTCACAGGATGAAAGCCCTGGTGAAGACACTGGAAATTCAGATCAATTCGTATGAGAGCAAATTCGGAAAGCTGGACTCCGGAAGCCAGAATTCATTTGGTTTCCAGAACCCGGCATTAGAAGAGATAGAACCTGAAAGTAAATGAAAATGCACTTACTGAGTGGAATCACTGATCGGAAGTCAGTTTAATATGCTCATTAAAGGCAAGACTTATGTTTGGCAATGGGTACTTGCAATAGTCATTTCTATCACTTTATGGATTATTTCCATGAGTGATAAACAATTCGAAATAATTGAGAAACTGCCGATCCCCGCTCCCCTTCTGTCCGATGATTTCATTGTGATTGATTACGACAGACAGGATTCCGTTTCAGTCACTTTTACAGGGAAGGGAATTGGTGTTCTTCGCGATCAGATTCTGCGAAAACCGGAAATGCTTCGCATTGATGTATCATTGCCCAATCAGGAGCAGACTTATCCATATACTAGATCTCTCGAACTCCTGGAGAATAATGTGCAGTTCGGTGGTGATCGCTATTCAAGTCTTTCAGCTGTAACATTTAATCCTCCAGCAATCACTGTAACTATAGATCACAGGATTACAAGGAATATCCCTGTCAGGATTAAATCAGCTGGAACCGTTCCGGAAAGATATTTATGGTCAGTTCTATCAAATACAATAGTTCAGGTAACGGGAGCACTATCAATAGTGAATCAGCTTGACAGCTGCTATACAGATCACATCGGATCAGGAGATGGATCTGAAGAAATCGTAATTGAGATACCGGATGGAATCATACACATCAATCCTTCATCCGTAATCGCTGGATTAATCTGTCCTGTACCTGTAGTAACTAAGATGCAGTAGTTCTTTGTGTATTGACAGGTGTGAAACAAGATGGGTAGATTCGTTATCACGAGTTTACATGTTCAATCTTTAGAAGCAATTTGACTGTAGCCGGAAGGATAGTCTATGAGATCAAAGATTCTTGTGAGAATTCTGATAGTGCTGTTGACGGTGTTTCTCGTTTTCAGAATTCATCAGAGAGTCGAAACGTACAGAATCCCCAGGGAATTCTGTCGTTCACAAATGAGTGTTCTTTCAAGCGCCAACATCCAGCATATGTATATCTCCGAAGGGATTCCCGCACCAAACCTGGACAGTCTTCTGAGTTTCGCAGAAGCAAATAACTATTTTAATGCTTCAATGAGTATTGACAGTATAATTGTTTCGCTGAACAACGGCAGTATCCGACAGGTTCAGATTCCGCAGCAATGGAAAAATCTGTGGAGTGAGAATGCCATACTGGATATGGAAACTCTTCGCGATTCATTGAACGATGAGCAGATGAGCCATGATCTAGTTATCAGAGAACACGAAGAAGCACTCGGGTTTTCACTGGATTCTCTCATTACACTAAAAGAGATTTACATAATAGAGAACGCGCTAGAAGAAGAGGGTGAATTATCTCCAGGTGAGTTTTTCATCGACTCTATTGGTTTTGATCCTGAATTACTTATCATGACAGGGACTGATCTCGCATCTTCAATCAGTTCGGTGGATTCAATGATATTGAACTTCAGTAATGTCATTGTTCCGGCCAGGATGGATTCGGTCGCTGCTATGGTTATCGCAGTATGTCCTGCACTCTGGGAAGCAGGTTTCTACGATTCGGTCTATTCCTACGACCCGAAACTCGCCCTTGGTTCGCAATTCTCCATCTCCTGTCCCAACATTGACAGACATGGTGGCGTGGTTGGCGGGCTTGTTGAGAAGGATTTCCCCGATTCATTGTTCCTGGAGGAGGACTGGGCTGAAACATTTATGGTCTTCGGCTTCCCTGAATATGCTGAAATGAGAAGATTGCTGGTTTCAAGAGCAAATCTCCTTCGTGCCGCGGAAGAGCAGGCAGCATACCTTGCACAGAGATATCCTGCTGTCATCTACCCAAAACAGCCGGGGGATCTCGATGTGGATATCGATAATCTTATCGATCCACTCGGCGGTGAGTATGTATTTGAAGTTATTCCTGACACAACATATGTCTTCTATCAGAACCCTCATGGAACTTCAAGAAGAGCACGGGGTGACTCAATCCTTGTTGAAACCTTGAAATTCGTGGCTTACACTACGATGGACCCCGAACGCTCCAGAATTGAAGTTTTCTTCTCTCATCCACTCACATTCCCCAGCCGTGCGGATGGCGCAATTCCAGGAAGTAATGACAAATTGACTGTTATTCTGTACTGGGATGCCTCCGAACTGGGAACTCTACAGATTGATGAGCGGGAAGTTGATCTTATTGAAGAGTCAACATGGGACTTTGTCAATTCTAAATTCGGAACGCCGGATAGTTTGGATTCTATTCAGTAAGAAGAGACAGCTACAATTCTGGAACCTTTTTTCCAAATGCGGGATATAGTGTGCATCAATTCTGCTAATATCTTAAGAATATAATTTGGAGGTACCGCATGTCGGACAAGTTCAGAGACATAGAAACGATGGGAGAGAAGTCGGATAATCAGTATATTCTGGCTCTCGCAATAGCTAAAAGGGTTAGAAAACTCAGATCCGGAGCCCCTCCTCTGATCGACACCAAAGATTCCCGGAAAAAACCATTCGGCACAGCAATGAAAGAAATTTCCCAGAAGAAAATTACTTATACGCTTGATGATAACATATAGATACAAGGTGAACAGATACCCCGAAAGGATGATTGTTATGCGGTTAACCATGTTCTTGACAATTCTAGCGATACTTGTTCTGGGAGCTTGCGGAACTCAGGGTTCTTCAGACAATAATATCGCAACGGATTCATCC
>DAOWAG010000273.1 GCA_030634715.1 Candidatus Aegiribacteria sp.
ACCAGAGAGGGATTCTCGTATGTAATAACCTTGTTCACAAAGATATCTGCTTGAGAACTGTTTTCTACAGATGCTCTTCCAATGAAATAGTCCGGGTGATAATCCATCGAATCACCATCGATCTCTCCCCAGATGCCGTTACCGTTTGCGTCCCATAGATCTGTACCGACATTGATATCATTCATATCCTGAAAGTAGATATCCGCGGCAGGATCGCCGACGTATCCTTCTGCAGTTGCCCAGCAATTTCTATGAGGTACAAGGGGTGTATCCCCACCGAGGAGGATATATGTGGGTGGTGAATCACTATAGATATCCCTGAGGAAGAATCTCAGTTTCTGCGCGGCGTCGACACCGGTATAAGCAAGTTCAATGTATTCCATCGTGACAATTGAAGCTGGAATCCCCTTCATCGTCTTGTACTGAGCCAGAGCTTCAAAAACTGAAACAAGCGAATCCCTTGTTACAATCAGATATTCACCCCATGGGAGATCCTTTGCATTAACTGTTGATACATCTGATATGAATATCTGGTCTGCATTCAGAACGGTTCTTTCAAGCAGATCCTCGATAACTGTCAGTCCCGTAATACCCCTGCCGATTGGAGTTGGCTGAATATCACCGATATGGTAGTGAATCTTCATGGTTATCGATCTCGTAAAGGTAGCTCTTTTTGAAACCGGATTCCAGAAAACGGGAAATATTCGGATGTTGAGAATGTTATTCCCCATGAGTCCACCCTGGCTCCCAAGTATAACTCTCTGATAATCAGGAATTTCACTGAAGGATTCAGGATTTCTGCCCGTAGGGGAGAAAAGTTCCGGCTTCGAAAGAGGTACTCCTGCCTGAGCAGGTTTTATGTCGTACGATCCTGGTAGAGAAATCTCATCAAAATCGATAATAGTGATCGAATCCACCTGTGCATCCGCTGGGAGCAGAATACTGATCGGAAATACTGGAAGTGATGGATCACCAGGAATACCAACATTCGTTGCTCCGGGGATGTAGAAGTATTCTCCGTATGGGCTTTCTTTTACTTCAGGCTGTGAAACTGGAGATTCCCAGGTAATAATTAATTCTCCTGCTATTCCAGCCGAAATCATGATCAGAACAATCAGCAAATAGCTGTATTTCATTTCACATCTCATCTCATCAGGTTTCCATCAAGGCAGTCATCCATCCCCTGCCAACGGTATCCTCAAGCATAATCTTTATCATAATAGTAATTGGTACCGCAAGAATCATGCCCCATGCACCCCAGAGCCATGCCCAGATAATAACCGAAAGAAGGACTGTAACTGACCCGAGAGGAAGTCTGAACTGCATCAATCTTGGTTCAATAACATTTGAGACAAGGTTATTGATGACCAGCACAACAATAACCACAGGCCAGGCAGCAAGGAAATTTCCCTGCTCAAAAGTTGCCATTGTGTAGAGTATTACACCTGCTCCAGCAATAAGAGATCCGTAAATCGGAATAAAGTTCATTACGAAACATATAGATCCCCAGATCAGGGCATCCTGAGTGTCAAGAAACAGCAGCAAACCAAGTCCTATTCCTACTCCTGTAATCGAACTCGTAATTATTTTAGTAACAATGAATCTACGTGTGTTCGATTCAATCTTTTCAAGGATGTTTTGAATATTTTTGTAATTGTCAGGTAGTGCACTTTGCATATTCTTCTCAAGATTCCTTCTACCGATAAGCAGGAAAGTGGTAAGAAACATGATCATGGCGAATGTAAATACTCCGGATATTATCGGTTTGGCAGCACTCGGAGCGATGTTCAGTGCGGTTTCCACAAGTCCGTTAATATGTTCTTCAACTGCAGCAGCATCTCCGAACAGACCGCTTGAAACCATCCAGTCCTTTATCGGCAAAACAACATTGTTCATGATCTCAGCGCTCTTACTCATGATCAATGATATCTGTCCTCTGATAAGAACATATATTCGAAAAGACAGCCCGGCGAAGAGAAATAGAACAAAAATAACAGAGAATATTGCCGCCAGCTTTGACTCTTCACTGATATGTTCTTTTCCAAATTTCCCACTGAGTCTCGCAAAGAATCCGTCAGCTATCGAGGCTGTTCGGTCTGAGACAGGCTGCAGAAGCAGCATAAGAAAGAATGCGACCGTCATTGGAACGAAAACATTCGATGCCGATTTCAGGATAGTACCTGCTGCTACAACTCCAAGAAGAATGATCGCAGCCCTGAAAAACACTGAACTGTAATCCTTCATGGAGTCTCCTTTACTTTCTGAATTGATCAGTACTCATCTGGTCTCAGGTCAGATAAACAATCAATATGGGCACGAACATCGTCTACATCACCAAACTCAATCTCGAAATCGGTAATCCCATCGGATATTATACTGCCTTTCAGCATATTTCCAGCGGGGTGAGCAATTCCTCCTCCTCCATTAAAGATAACTCCAAGATGTTCTCCGCCAATATTGCATCCCGCAACGAAAATCTGAGATTCAGCAGCTCTTGCGCGGAGGAGAGATCGAAAGAGTTTTCTCCGCGCTCTTGGCCATTGAGAAGGTACAAAAATAATGGAGGCTCCACTAAGTGTCATTCTACGGGTCAGTTCAGGAAAGCGCAGATCGTAGCATATAATCCCGCCCGCC
>DAOWAG010000388.1 GCA_030634715.1 Candidatus Aegiribacteria sp.
AAGCGCTCTTCCAGTCTGATATCCGTGAGTACCTGAACCTATCCCAAGGTGGTAGTCAGGTTCAGGAATCCCGAATTGATCAAAAAAGACCTGCGACATTTCAAAATCATAATGCTGGCCTGTATGAACAAGTTTTACACTAGTCCCGGGAAGCGAATCAGCAAACTCAGAAAGAAGAGGCGCAACCTTAACAAAATTCGGTCTGGCTCCAACCACAACATGGATAGTGTGTTTTCTTCCCATCAGACCGCAACCTCAAGATCAAGCAGATGTCGAATCCTGGAAACAATCAACGGTGTTGGATCTTCCCATATTTCCAACAGCCTTCTTCTTCGTTCAAGAAATACGGTCTCCCTGTTTTCCATGGCCAGCAGTTCCTTCAGAGATGTAATCAACTGTTTCTCACTTCCGGGTCTGAATCCTTGCGAGAGTTCCATCCTCTCAAGCTCATTCATTATGGATATTCTGCCCACGAAATCGTTTATACGGAATGCAGGAGTTCCTAGAACTGCAGCCTCCTGAATCATTGTCTGACTGTCTCCAAGAACAAATTCAGCATTCGCAAGGGTTGAGTGTATCTTCGATGGTGGAATAGGCATCCTGAACTGTTCAAACTCGGAATCCAGCGGATTTTCACTGGTAATGAATATACTTATTGATTCCCTGCTGCTGATCTTGATCACTTCCCTCAGAAGAACTGTATTCAGTCCTTTCCTGCCAAGATCATGATGTGCCGAAAGGGAAGATAGTCGGACAACAGCAAAACGTGAACCGGAATCTATACCCAGGAATTCATTTATATTAGCGTCAGGAGTAAATATATCAGGATGAAGGTATGATAATTCAAAATTGCCAGAAAATCTGTTCGTTTTTCTTTTCCAAATTCCCATCCTTGTCACTTCTGGAGCAATAATCTCATCAACGAATGGGTAACTGGTCCATGCGATGATTGGAATCAGATCAATATCATCATCGATGAATCCCAGAGACTTTCTCCCCTGAAATCTTGAAGCGATATGAAACGCACCGTACTTTGTCACCCAGAGATCGATATCCTTTTTACGGTTCAATTCGGCAGCTCTGAACATATTCTTCAGGAACTCGGTTCCATTTCCGATGAATCCTGTTCCAGCCCTGGAAATCAGAGTGTACTCGATACCAAGATCGTCAGCGAGAGTAGTACTGATGTCTTTGTCACGAAGGAACCACAACACATCTGCAAAGGAGGATGTCTTTTCAGCAGCCTGTTTCAGAACCCAAATCTGTGATGGATGAGCAGGAAAAAAAGCAACGAGCTTTCTACTCATTAATCCTGTTCTTTCGTAATACTGAGTCCATATACTGAATCAGCAGTAGTATATTCCATTCCACACAATGGACAATGAAAAATACCATCTTCCGTCTCGACAAGTCTTGAACCACACTCACAAACCCAGCCAGCCAGCCTGGCAGGAACTCCCAGCATCAGTGCATGACTGGGTACATTTACTGTAACAACTGCTCCAGCACCTATAATGGAGTGGCCACCGATTGTGTTCCCGCAAATGATTGTTGCATTAGCTCCAATCGAAGCTCCCCGTTTCACAAGTGTCTTCTGGTAATAATTCGACCCTCGCTGTGGATAGAGGCATTTTGGTGTTACAATGTTCGTGAAAACCATCGATGGTCCGCAGAATACATAATCTTCAAGTTCCACTCCCTCGTAAATAGATATATTGTTCTGTATTTTAACAAAATTCCCTATTCTTACATTAGAAGCAACAAATACATTCTGACCAAGAGTGCAATTA
>DAOWAG010000363.1 GCA_030634715.1 Candidatus Aegiribacteria sp.
AGTGAATTTCAGATCCTTGAACTTACCGCCCTTTGCATCTGTCGATTTAAAAGTATCAGGTGCATTCTCAAGATGAGAACCTTCGTAAACTTTCATTCTTATAGCGGCATGTGGGCAGACCAGACTGCAGAATCCGCATTGAATACACATGTCGGGATCCCATACCGGAATATCAAGTGCAACATTCCGCTTTTCCCATTGAGTTGTTCCCGTTGGCCAGCTTCCATCTGCCGGCATATCGGAAACTGGAATACTGTCACCATCCATCCTGATAATCTTCGCGGTTACACGTTGTACGAACTCAGGAGCTTCTTCAGGAACGGTAGGAGGCATTTCAATGGTGCTTGTAACCTTATGCGGATAATTCACTTCGAAGAGATTCGCCAGGGTATGATCCACTGCATCGAAGTTCTTCTGGACAATGTCATCACCTTTTACCCCGTAGGTTTTCTTTATGGTCTCCTTAATCTTCTCTATGGCTTCATCCCTGGGTAGAATGCCGGAAATTGCGAAGAAGCAGGTCTGCATGATAGTGTTGATGCGTACTCCCATACCGGTAACCTTGGCAACGTCATACGCGTCGATAATGTAGAATTTGAGTTTCTTCGCGATCATTGCTTCCTGTACAGTCCTTGGAAGCATTTCCCAGACTTCATCTTTTCCGTACAGAGAATTGAGCAGGAATGTAGCTCCCTCTGCCGCGTATCCGAGCACATCGTACTTCTCAAGGAAAATGCTCTGGTGACAGCCGACAAAATCAGCCGCTGTGATCAGGCATGTCTGCCTTATAGGTTCAGGGCCGAACCGGAGGTGACTGACAGTTCTTGCGCCTGCCTTCTTAGAGTCGTAAACGAAATAACCCTGTGCGTAATTATCCGTTTCCTCTCCGATTATCTTGATGCTGTTCTTGTTGGCGCCAACGGTTCCATCGGAACCGAGCCCGATAAAAACAGCCTGAATTGTATCGGGAAATTCGAGCTTAAAGCTGAAATCAACATCCAATGATGTATTTGTAACATCATCGTTGATACCTAAAGTGAAATGATTCTTGGGTTCCGGTTTCCTGACCTCATCAATAACGGTCTTCACCATTGAAGGACAGTACTCTTTACAGGATAACCCGTATCTGCCTCCGATGACTCTGATATCGTTTCTGCCATTCTCCGCCAGTGTGGTAACCACATCAAGGTACAGAGGCTCTCCAGGAGCACCGGATTCCTTCGTTCTGTCGAGTACAGCTATGTTCTTCACCGTATCAGGCAGAGCTTTGAGAAGGGCTTCCTTATGGAACGGTCTGTAAAGCCGGACCTTGATCAGTCCAACCTTTTCACCCCTATTGCAGAGGTAATCCACTGTTTCATGAGCGGTTTCGCATCCTGAAGCCATCTGCATTACTACAGTATCGGCATCCGGAGCGCCTACATAGTCAAACAGATGATAGTTTCTTCCCGTGAGCTCACCGAACCTGTCCATGTAATGCTGTACTATTCCCGGAGTAGCAAGATAATAGGGATTAACCGTTTCCCTTCCCTGGAAGTAAACATCCGGGTTCTGGCTGGTACCCCTTAGAACAGGAGTGTTCGGATTGAGGCACCTGTTCCTGATTGCAATAACAAGCTCGTTATCGATCATGCTTTTAAGAACCTCGTCCGGTACAAGTTCTATCTTCATGATTTCATGACTGGTTCTAAAACCGTCGAAGAAATGGATAAATGGAATTCGAGATTTTAATGTCGCTGCCTGTGCGATGATCGCCATGTCCATTACTTCCTGAACGTTTGACGAGCACAACATCGAAAAACCGGTTTGGCGGACACTCATCACGTCAGAATGGTCACCAAAGATGCTCAGTGCCTGACACGCCAGCGACCTTGCCGATACGTGGAACACTGTCGGGGTCAATTCACCCGCAAGCTTGTACATATTAGGGATCATCAGCAATAGACCTTGCGATGCGGTGAACGTCGTTACC
>DAOWAG010000040.1 GCA_030634715.1 Candidatus Aegiribacteria sp.
AAGTCACCATCCACAAAATGGCGCTATACCTCCTTCTCCTCCTGACATCCATTCCCTTCCTTGATAATTTCAGCTGGGGTCAGGTTAATATCCTTTCCTGTCTTCTCATTCTCTTGACTCTTTACTTGTACAGG
Source organism: Candidatus Aegiribacteria sp. (assembly GCA_030634715.1). The sequence goes on from DAOWAG010000040.1 coordinate 135, forward strand.
GAAAACAGACGAGTATGTGCCGGTATTGTCCTTGCCCTTGCCACCTCGATAAATTGCTATCCAGCGTTATTTCTCGTTTATTTCCTTCTGAAACGTGATTACAAATTTCTTATTACCTACGCAGCCGCTATACTCGGTTTGTTCTGTATTCTCCCGACCGTGATTCTGGGGCCGGAGGGTTGGATTCGATTTCACAGATCTTCGATCGGTGCAATGTTCTATGCACCCTGAGTCAAACACGAGATCAGTTCTCAGTACATTTCAAATGTTCTGTTCCGGCTGTTCAGCATGCTGGATATCCATATGTCAAATCTTCCGTATCTGTTGACGAGAGTTATCGGATTACTCGTGCTACTGTGGAATATCAGGTTGATTCGAGTGATTCAGAGGGCGCGTATTCCCGGTGAGATGCTTCTCTCTGCAATAACTCTATTTCTTTCAATACCGTTTATCCTGTCCACATCATGGCCTCACTATTTTGTATTCCTTCCTTTCTGTCAGGCTGCATTGTACATTCAAATCAGATCATTGCACAGGAACATGCAGTATAACCTGATCCCAGCATTGCTGATCAGCTTATCTGTTATTCTCTCGAGTGTATTCATCCTGGATCTGTTTTCAGGCATAATGGTATACTATGAAGTGGGAATGCTATTCTTATCGAACTTGCTTCTTCTGTCAGCACTGTATTTAATAGTTGATCGGCAAAGGGTGATTCTATCGAAAGATCTTCAACAACCGAATTGAGCTGATCTCTCGTGGAATTAAGGACAGAGTTCGAAGCGGTGAGGGAGGAGTTGAGCAAGTGTGAAGGTTCGCGTTTCTTCCGGTCCGGCAACTATAATCTGAAAATCCTCCCGACAGAATTCAGCCAGAACTTGTCTGCACGCACCGCAGGGAAGAGGTTCCCCATCCGGTGAATAAACAAGTATTCTTCTGAAAGTTCTGATTCCTTCAGAAACAGCTGAAAACAGAGCGCTGCGTTCAGCGCAGATGGTCAATCCGAATGAAGCGTTTTCGATATTAACTCCGAAGTGGAGTTTACCGTCTGTGTCTTCAATAACCGCCGCAACGCGGAATTCAGAATAAGGACAATAGCAGGAGCTGATCAGTTTTTCAGCGATCTCCCTGAATCTGATCAGGTCATTCCCCATCAGAATGTTCGTTCAATGAACGGCAGCGATCTCAGCTTGTCATTTGCATTTCTCAGTCTGAGGGAGAGAACTTCGGAGAAAGCCCGAACTACTTTCAGGCCTATTCTGGGATTATCAGTGAGAATGGTGGAAATATCCGAATGCGGGATTCTGGCCAATTCGATGTTTGTATGTGAATAAACCGATGCGCTTCTGCTTCGGTGATCAAGGAGAACCATTTCACCGAAAAAATCACCGACGTTTAGAATTCCGAGAATCTGCTCGATGCCTTCATAGGTTCTCTTTGTAATACGGACTTTTCCTGAGAGTATTAGATAGAGATGCTCACCGGGATCATCTTCGCGGATAACTATATTGTTGGCGTTCCACACAGCGTATTCCGCTTTATTTATGAATAGTTCAAGTTCAGCAGGTTCCAGGTTTCGAAATAAATAGGCAGTTTTGAAAACATCTCTGTGCGCTTTGGTGATGTTACTGGTCATGACTGGTTCTCCTCCTTTTGAATAACTCAGACTGAGATTTGCTTTTTCCTTGGCAGTCTGTCCAGGTCAACAAATATCGTTTTTTCTCTTTTATAGATTACCTGTCCAGGTTTTCCTTTCCTGATACGGCTAACATACTGCACTCGTGTATAATCGACTGGTACAACACCTGAAGATACTCCACTCCCCCGTGCTGCCGCCACTGCTGCTTCAAGTATGACTTCTGATGAGGGATTGTCAAACCTTCCGTCAAGCTTGAGAACAACATGCGCTCCGGGAATCCCCCTGGCGTGAAACCAGTAATCTCCCCTCTTACCAATATTGAATGTTACCTCATCGTTCTCTCTCGCGTTCCGTCCTGCGAAGCATCTCCATCCACCTGTCAGTACAAGCGGTGTATGTTCCCTGCGGCTGTTGGCCTTTCTCCTGTTCCTCTTCTGATAGTCTCCCAGGAGAGTGTTCAATTCGTTGATTGAAAGCTCCGTTGATTCAGCGAGAGAAGTATCCAGCGCATTTATCTTTTCTGCTATCGTAGTTTTGCGATCATTCAGATTATTTATCTCGATATCTGCATTTGAGGCTTTTCTGAAGTATCGCTGGGCATTTTCCACGAGAGATCTTGAGAATTTGAGTGGAATATCATGTTCGATTCCATTCCAATCCGTTATCAGAATCCTTTTCAATCCCCTTCTTGAATTGTTCTCCTCGGACAGGAGCAGATTTCCCCAGATCCTGAACGTATCCGGAGATACCAGTGTCTTGAGCGCACTCATAACACTCGAAAGTCTTTTTTGCAGTTTTCCCCGTCTTCTGTGAAGAATTGATGTGTAGAGAGCAAGTCTGTCATCTTTCAGGCTGATTGTCCTGCTTGTCAGTTCTGCGGACAGAGGATTCTCAATGAGCTCTCCTTCTCCAAGCTGGATGGGCAGTGGCCCGTCAGGACCTGACCATGGACTGAAATCCTCATTCAGGAGAGCCTGTTCCAGTATCCTTACGGATTCAAAAACTGAAACTTCTGCTTTCAAGGCATGTCTGATAAGTGCTCTTGCGGTTACCGGACCGATCCCTTCCAGCGTTCTGTAGATCTGTTCAGGGGTTACTATATCAGAAGACAGTTCATTTCTCAGATCGGGCGATTCGCACCACGATCCGGGCTGAAGTCCGGAGCCTGGCGGAGGTTTGTAAATCTGCCCCGGAGCTACAGTTCTGTATCTGCATTTACTGCTTGGTACTTTTCTGTGGCAGGCAAGAATCCTGTTATCGGACATCCGCATGAGAATAATATTCGCATTTCGTCCCGTTGCCTCAAAAATCAGTTTAACATCCGGAGATCCATAGAGAAGACCGCTCGCGAAAAGGATACACAGTATTCGATCGGATCCCGGCTGAGAGATTTCCTTTACTTCACCGCCTTCCAGGTGATGACACCATACAGGAGAAACAGGTTCTGCCATCTCTCTATAATCGGTCCACCAGAGTCCCGGAGAATCAGGTCTCGCAGTCAGTACAAGCATATTATCGCCAAATACAAGACCATATCCATTCGGCACAGGTATCCCTATTTCACTGCAATGCCCACCCTGTATATGCTTCCTTAGAAGGGGTATCTGTGCACTGAGAAAAACGCCATCCAATGGAACTTCCTTTCGCAGCGGAATTGGTGAAAACTCAGGATAATGTATAATATACTTCTTGTCGCGGTTGGCAGTGATTACTTTGGAAGGATACTTGATGGAATCGATGACCGGTATTGGATCTGCTGCAGTTCAAAGAAGTGGTTTCAGAATCACTATTGAAGCGAAATCCGTGAATCATAAGAGCCTGAGCCCGACAATCAGGTTGCCTGATGTACTCTGGAATCAGGAATCGGTAGTCTGGAAAACAATCAATAAGCTGTTCGAGAGAGGTAGAATTAAAATTAACGTCAGGATTGATATTGAGGGAGAAGATGCTGCTTTACCTTCTGTCAACCTTGATGCCGTCAGGAAATACATCAAAGCAGCAAAGGTTATATCGAAGGATCTCGACTGTACAGATGAAGTGTCTGCTGGTGCGCTTTTCGGACTTCCGGGTGTAGTATCGATGACAGATCCTTCCGAACTGGACAGTGATGAGCTTCATAATGCTTTCCGGGAGTGTTTGGAGAAAGCGCTTAAAGCTCTAAAGGAAAATCGCATTCGCGAAGGGAACGCACTTGATCCTGTTTTCAGAGATGGTTTCAGAGAGATCGGATCACTTGCAGATCCGATACTGCTTGAACAGAAGAAAAATGTTCAGGAGAAGTTTCTAAAATTAAAGAAGAGAATTTCCATTCTTCTTGATGATGTGAAACTGGATGAAAATCGACTCATGCAGGAACTGGCTATTATTGCTGACAGGTCAGATGTCAGTGAGGAAGCTCAGAGGCTTCAGTGTCATCTTGATCATGCCTGGGAAATCCTTGATTCTGATGAAACTTCTCATGGCCGCAAACTGGGATTCCTGATTCAGGAGATGCACAGGGAAATTAATACGATGGGATCCAAGGTCGATAACGCAGACCTGTCTCTTTCAGTAATTGAGATGAAGAATATCCTTTCATCACTTAAGGAACAGGTTGTGAATATTGAATAAATCGTACGGTATTCTTGTAGTGCTGGCAGGACCTTCCGGCGCAGGAAAGACAACACTTGCGCATCACCTGGTTGATACATACCATTCTGCGATGTTCTCTGTTTCAACGACTACAAGATCTTCGAGGGGATCTGAGGAAGATGGAGTAGACTATTTTTTCGTAAGCAGGGATGAGTTCGAGAAGAAAATTGAAAGCGGATACTTTCTCGAATGGGCTGAAGTCCACGGGCATCTGTATGGAACCTCGGCGGAATGGGCTTCAGGGCAGCTTGCTGCGGGGCGAAGTGTAATCCTGGATATAGATGTGCAGGGAGCACTTCAGGTAAAGGCTGCCTTTCCTGAGTCAGTTCTGATTTTCATCCTTCCCGCGTCTCCGGAAGTACTGGGAGACAGGCTTATCAGCAGAAGTACCGATGATTCTGCTATTATCCTTGAACGTATGAAGGCAGCGGCATGGGAAACTGGCTGGATCGGTGCTTTCGACTACTTCATCCGAAATGACAAACTCGATGATTCGGTTAAACAGGTGGAAACTGTACTTCAGGCAGAAAGAAACAGACTTGTGAATATGCCTTTTCCCAATGAAGCCATGATTTTCGAACCGGAGAGCTTCATTGGTCGTGACTACTGGAAAAACAGGAGAATCATAGTCACATCCGGACCTACACGAGAACCCCTGGATGAGGTCAGATTCATTTCAAACAGATCCAGCGGACTTATGGGATCAAGCATGGCGGAGGCTTTTAGGGATGCCGGTTCCGATGTACTTTTTGTTACTGGACCTGCCTGTAATAACAGCCTTCCAGGCGTGAATACGGTTCAGATTAAAACTGCTTCGGATATGCTGGCCATTCTCAGCAGGGAAGTTGAGAAAGCTGATCTATTAGTTATGGCTGCCGCGGTATCGGATTTTAAACCGACGTCATACATCCATGGCAAGATGGAGCGGTCAGGAGGGCGCGAGTTGCATTTGGAAGCTACACCTGATATTCTTGCGACCCTCAGCAAAACAGTTGAATGCATGTGCCCTGTCCTTGCGTTTGCCCTGGAATTCGGGGAAGATTTCGTAGAGAAGGCTCAGAAGAAGATGAGACTCAAAGGAGCATGCGCTGTATTCCTTAACAGGGGAGATGTGAGCGGAATTGGCATGGAAGCGACAGGTAACGAAGGAATGATAATCTTCGAGGATAGATCCTCTTTTAAGATTCATCGATGTTCAAAACGATTCGCTGCTGAACTTGTAGTAGCAGCGATGGGCAGATATATGAAAAAAAGGACAGGCAGGGAATGAGTTCTACAGGTAAGGGTGACCCATTCTGGAATTCAGTTGCTAGTTTCGATCTTGATGAGATATTCGTACTCCCCGATTGGATCAGCAAACTCACAGATGAGGGGAGATGTCCTGAGAGGAAAATCAATTCCCGCAGTATAGATTCAGAACTGGAGGCTCTAAAGACAAGAGTTGGAGATTGTTCGGGCTGCCAATTAAGCGCGGAGCGTAACACGATTGTATTTGGAGACGGGAACCCGGCGGCAGGGATACTGATCATTGGTGAGGGTCCGGGAGCAAATGAAGATAAGCTGGGTAAACCTTTTGTTGGAAAAGCAGGAAAACTTCTTGACAGGATTCTGGAGGCGATTGACCTTGATAGAACCTCTGTATACATCACGAATATCGTGAAGTGCAGACCACCAGGTAACAGAACGCCATCGAAGGACGAAGTGGTCGCGTGTCTGTGGATACTTGAGGAGCAGATAAGGATAATGACACCGGGTGTTATTGTAACTCTGGGAGCTCCCGCAAGCAGAACCATCATTGGAAGCACAGATGGTATTGGCAAGCTTCGGGGCTCAATTCACAGATATGGTGAGATACCGGTTATCCCCACATACCATCCCGCTGCTCTATTGAGAACCCAGGCACTCAAGAGACCTGTGTGGGAGGACATGAAGAGGTTGAAACAGCTATTAGGGAACCTTGGACTTCCTCGAACTGAACAGGATCAAGTATGACAGATATAGTGGGGCAGCGTCCCCCACACAGTCCAGACGCGGAGAAAAGTGTGCTTGGAGCCATGCTTCTTGACCAGGAACTTGCAGTTGAGGCTCTGGATGCTTTGAATACACAGGATTTCTTCGACAGAAAGCATCGAAGAATTTTCCAGGCCTGCCGTGACCTTGATGCAAGGAACAGCGTAACTGACATGGTTACGGTAAGTGAAGAGCTCTCGCGAAAGAAAATGCTGGAGGAAGCAGGAGGTATTGAATACCTTGCTTCTCTTACTGATGATATTCCACTTCTTTCCAACGTGCTTGAGTATATCCGGATTATCAAAGATATGGCAATGCTGCGTCAGCTGCTCAAGGTAAGCAGAGAGAATATTCAGGAAGTACTTGAGGGTACCGCAGATGTGAAAGATGTACTTGATAGCGCAGCCAGCAAAATTGTAGCGATTACCGAATCGTGCTCAAGAGGGGAATTCAAACCAATTTCGCAGCTTGTATCCAGGGGAATTGAGGACCTTGAGGAGCTTCGTAATACGAAGGGATTTGTTACTGGTCTGTCCACCGGGTTTGATGAACTTGACAGAATGACAACAGGATTCCATCCTGGTGAACTGATTATTCTGGCCGCTCGACCTGGAATCGGGAAAACCAGTATGGCTCTCAATATGGCTACTCATATAGCACGGGAAACGGACAGGGCTGTCGCAATATTCAGCCTTGAAATGTCCGATACCATGCTTACGCAGAGAATGCTCTGCGCAGACGCTCATATAGGAACAAAACCGATTATCGAAGGTACACTTGCGCAGGAACACTGGTATGAACTTCAGGCAGCAGCGGATAGACTCCAGCGAATGAAGATTTTTATTGATGACTCTGCGAGCATCAACTCAATGGATATTCGAGCAAAAGTAAGAAGTCTGAAGAGACGTGAAGATCTGTGTATGGTTTTCGTGGATTATCTTCAGCTCATGCGTGGTGATGGAGAGAACCGTCAGCAGGAGATCGCGAAAATATCCGGTGATCTCAAAGCTCTGTCCAAGGAGATGGAGCTGCCAGTGATGGCCCTGTCTCAGCTCAGCAGGATGGCAACGAAGCGCTCCGGCGCACCAAGACTCAGCGATCTCAGAGAAAGCGGCGCGATTGAGCAGGACGCCGACCTGGTTTTGTTCCTTCATCAGCCTGAACTGCATTTTGCACAGAACGAGGAGGAGGATATCGAGATCGACTTTCTTCGAAGGGAAACAATTCTGAAGATAGGAAAACAGAGAAACGGTCCTCTTGGTGTAGTTAATCTGATGTTCAGGGCTGATATAACTCGCTTTTTTCCAGTGGATTCAGAAGGATTCGAGGAGTAGGGAGAAGAATTGGCCAGGAAGAAGACACGGTTTGTCTGTAACGAATGCGGTGGCAGTGCTCCCGCATGGTCAGGAAAATGTCCTCATTGCAATTCGTGGAATACAATGGTTGAGGAAGTAGTTGTAAAATCTGAAAGAAAATATGTCAATCAGCAGAATATCTGCCCTATACCGCTGACAGAGATACCTGAAATATCAGGAGAGAGACTGCAATCAGGAATTGAAGAGCTCGACAGGGTTTTTGGCGGTGGAGTACTTAAGGGTTCGGTAAATCTTATTGGAGGTGAACCTGGGATAGGAAAGAGTACTCTAATGGTTCAACTTTCCGCAAAGCTTGCGGATGGGGGAGAGAATGTCCTGTACTCGACAGGTGAGGAATCTCCGGAACAGGTTGCTGGAAGAGCAAGAAGAACAGGAT
>DAOWAG010000087.1 GCA_030634715.1 Candidatus Aegiribacteria sp.
CTCAAGAGCGAACTCCAGTGTCTCCTGCATCGTTTTACCGGTTTCGCCTCTTGTTCCAACCATAAAGCACCCGTGCACCAGAATACCTGCAGCCGTAGCATTCTGCATGAATACCCGGGATATCTCTGTTGTTATACCCTTATTCATATTCTTGAGCATCTCATCGCTACCGCTCTCAAAACCCACACAGACCGATCGAAGTCCTGCTCTTCTACAGATTTCCAGTGTCTCTCGATCGACATTAGCTCGCATGTTGGATGTCCAGGAGATTGACACATCTGCTCTGATCATTGCTTCAGCCAGTTCCCGCAACCTTTTTTTATCAACGGAAATAGTATCATCCTCAAAGAACACAGCTCTGACATCAGGGAGATTTTCCTGCACCCAGAGCATTTCGCTTACAATATTGTCAATCGATCTATATCGAAATTTTCTTCCCTGTAGAACCTGGGGAAATACACAGAACGTACATTCATGAGGACATCCTCTGCCGCCCATGATCATTACCTGAGGATATAGAGCATTTGGATTATTGTAATTTCTGATATTAAGGTGCTTTGCATACATCATACTGACAAATGGAAGGGAATCAAGATCATCCAGTCTTTCTGAATAACCTGTAAAACAACCTTCTCCATTCGGACCTCTCAAATACAGACCGGGTATCACATCCGGATTTCCATTTACTTCGAGTACTTGAGCGAGTTTAACAAGAGGTAATTCGTATTCGCCTATGACAATCCCGTCATATCTGCTGCCCAATCGGAGTGTTTCCTCCGATAGAGCAGAGGGATGGGTTCCAACGAGCACGACAGTCCTTCCGGTCTTATGCAGGCTGTCCGCAAACCTGACATCCGATTCAATGGAAGGAGTGGAGGTTTCCACGATTACAAGAGCAGGATTGAATCCCTCAATTCTGCTTGCAGTCTGCGCAAAATCAAGCCCGCCAGCGGGGGAATCGATCAGATCCAGCTCGTGCCCATCCTGTTCAAGTGCACAGGCAGCGTAAGCAAGCCAGATCGGATAGTAAAGTGTTCCGCTCTTCGTAACCGCTGGACTTCTCTGTCCTCTGCTGTAATCTGGAAGAAAGGGCGGGTTAACCGCTGTAATTCTCATGCAGCACCTTCTGAATCAAAAACCATGTATCCTCAACTTCAAGTGATTTCATACAAATTGCGCTTTTCTGCGTACATCCGGGAAAAAGACTGTTTGAATAGCACGGCGAACATGGAACATCTGAAACAACTGGAGTAATAAGCCCCTTTGCGTACAGAGTATCGGGTGATGTCGGACCGAACAGCACAACGGATGGCAATTTTCTGGCTACAGCCAGGTGCGCCGTCCCGCTGTCAGCGCCCAGAAACCCGATGCATCTGTCCAGCAACGCTGCTGTCTGACCCCAGGTTGTTTTTCCAGTCATATTAAGTACAGATGAAGTGACCGTTGAAATCATTTCATCTGCCGCTTCACAGTCACCCGCTCCCCCGACAAGAAGCACTCTGATGTCCATCTTTCCCAACCTGTTCGCTATATCCGCAAATTTCGCCACCTGCCATCTCTTCTCCATGACCACATCTCGCGGATTTTTGCCTCCACCCGGCGCAATTGCAAAGTACAGCCTGCTTAATCCAAGTTTATCAACCCATTCACGTTCTCTCTCACTGATCTGAAAAAGCGGTCTCCAATCAGAGGGTTGAACTCCGGCTGTTTTTGAATAGGAATATGCGGCGTAGTCATTCTCGTTCATCGGGAAGACCTCTTCCCAATTCCCGAGAGCCGAACCTCCAGATGACCTCATTGGCGCTCCAGTCAGAAACCTTACCCACCTTCTTACTGCGGGAGAACCCTGAAATACAAATGACTCGGCAACGTCTCTCAAATATTTTCTGTTCCGGATTGTCCATTTGAGGAATCCTGCATACCGGTATCTGCCCGATGGTGGAACCGGTGCTGTAAATATCCTTTCAATTCCCGGGATACGCTCCCATACGGTTGCTGCAGACGGACCTGTCAGAACCCAATAAGTACCTTTCTTTTCCTCCATGAGAGTCCGTACAGCAGGTGTGCAGAGCATTGAGTCTCCGAAGGCGTGTGTCTTCACAAGCAGTATGGGCGCTTCAGGCATTCCTGACAACCCTCCATGACTGATATCTATCCAGTGAATACTTCACTCCGGCTACCGCTAGTATTATCATGGGATAATCAATCGCTACCCTGTGAGGAGTTCCTGAAGCGGTGAGCAAATGCATCAGAGCATACCCGGCAACCCCCGTAGCGAGGTATAACCCACCGGTGCCTTTTCTTAAGCAGCATCTGACAGCTCCACCCCAGAGGAAGAACAGTATCCAGAAAAAGAACAAAAGCCCTGCCAGAGTATAAAGAACAGAGAAGGAATTCAGCGGGAAAGGCTTGAAGAACTCGATGAACCGCATAGAGATCAATCTGAGTGTCAATACCGGATTACGAAGCATGAAAGTAGTGTTTCTTTCAACCAGAATTCTATCTCTTTCCCATTCGGATTCGTCTCTGAATTCAGGGAATTCAGCAAGCTCAGGTGAATTAAGATTATTCAGATAATCCCTTCGGATATCTCCATAGAGCAGTTTAGCTCCTTCAACCTCATTCACAAAATGCTCGGTGAAGATCCTTCCGTTGTATTCCCACAGGTTCACTCCACTCTGTGTGGGCATAATCCGGAAAGTCCCGCAGATTGCCCTGTTCCTCAGGCCCCATGGAAGCATCAGTAACATGAAAACCGCGAGAACAACCAGACTATGGTAGAATCCTTTCATAGAGAATACATTAATCCCGCGAAGGGAAATTTTCCTCTTCCATCTTCCGGATAAGATCTGCCTGATCTTCGGCGCGAATGGAAGCAGCAGAATCATCCATATCATCAAGGGAAGAGATACAGGACGAACGTAGAACGAACATGCCCATGCAACTCCTGTAGCGGCTGACATTAATATCATTTTTCCAGGTGAATGAGACTCTTCAAGCAGTTTCAGGGAAAGAAGCAGTGAAATAAGGAAGAGAAGTGAAAAAAGCGCCTGTGTTGCCGGTACCGCTTCGTAATAGAGTTCAAAAGGATCAAGAGCCATAAATATTCCAGCTAATGCCAGGAATTTCCCGGAAAGAAATCTTCTGGCAATCCTAAAACCGATGAACACTGTAAAGAGTCCCAGGAACAGCTGTATCCCTCGCACGGCCAGATAATTCCCATTTCCAAATACCGCATATATGGAGGCCATGAAAACGGCATATCCGGGAACCAGAAACATTGTGGGCCTGTCTGGTCTTAATCCTCCGTAGTACGCATCAACTCTTCTGTAAAACTCAAATGTTTTCTGAAACATTGGATTGGCCTCGGCTTCCCTCTCAGGATGAAGCATCGATCCTGAAAGCATGAAACCATTACCGCTGAGAAGGTTTTCGGCCAGATTGGACTGGGTTCTTCCCTCACCTATAAGGAATACTCCGCGGGAAGCAGCTCCAAACACGAGGATTCGGGCAACCAGCGCAATAAGGAGAATTCTCCTTGTTAACTTAGCTTCAGCCATTCTTTGAACCATTCTGATCGCATCAATTCCAATTCATCAGGTTGTGTTGAAGTCCATACTGGAGAAATAGCCGGATGCATCACCAGTTCAGCCAGGCCTTCGCATCTGAGGCTTCTGGAAAGGCTGTCAAGGTACTTCCTGGTAACGTTTCCGCTTTTTGAGAATCCAAGCATCAAATCGGGTGTTCCAATTCCCCTCTTTCCGGCCATTTTCGCCAGTTTTCTGCCAAGATTATCAAGCACAATCCCGGATGGGCGTCGAAGTTTATCAGGCAGCACAGCTGCTCTGACTGTCCCTATTCCGTATTCCTTTGCCAGATCAAGTATAACCTCGCGCAGTCCGGACAGATTATGCAGGTGATGATGGCTGTCCAGTCCGGTAATCATCACACCCGCAGCAAGAACCCTTTCAATCTGAAGTCTCCATTCATCCTTTACTTTCCCGGCCAGAAGGGACCCATTTCTGAACCATGTATAAAAAGAGTCCGGAAACTTGACCCCTGTCAGAAATGGGGATTCCGAACAGTTCAGGTGAACTGCTATCTTCACACCCGGAGTCCCTGCTATTTCCAGTGCCTCATCGAGAGCCGCACCTGTAACAAGTATGCTCAGGCTATCAACCAGACCAGCGTTCAGTAGTATTTTAACTGCTCTGTTAACCAATGAGGAAAGCCCAAGATCATCAATTGTCACTTTTATTCTCATTATATTCTTCTTGCTTTCAGAAGAGTCCTCTTGAGCCTTCCAGGACCAAGGACGGTCCTGATGGTTCGGAATATCCTTTTCGGCTGAAGGTAGAATTTCAGGAAAGCTCTTTTCTTCATCTTTTCGATCGAACCCGGCGCAATCCCGTCAAGAGAATAGACCGATGTCTTAAAGCAGTCAAATTCGCTGTAATCCTTGTTAACAAGTTCCTTTGTCATATCCCATAATGCGGTATGAGGAAAAGGAGTGGTGATATCGAACAAAGCATCATCAAAAGGCTCTTTTGCGGCAAAAGCAATTGTTTTTTTCATCTCTTCGATCGTTTCCCCCGGTGCGCCGAGCATAAAATAACCCTGTACGAATATTCCCCTGTCGTTCGCCAATCGCAAAGCCTTCCGCACACCCTCTACAGTTATGCCCTTATTATAGATATCATCCAGGACTCTCTGCGAGGCAGATTCCACACCCATATTGATTTTAGCAAGTCCGGCTTCTTTCATGTGATCGAGCAGTTCAGTGCTCAGCAGATCCGCCCGCACATTGCAGCACCACTGCAATCCGACATCACGCGTAAGCATCTCATCGCAGATGGCATGGACCCAGTCATGATCCAGTATGAAAGTGGAATCCTCAAACATGAATGCATTGATTCCGAATGTTTCTTTGAGATGCTCAAGTTCATCAGTAATGTTGGACGGTGATCTCTTCCGTATTTTCTTCCCGAATATCTCGGACAGAGTAGGCTGACAGAATGTACATTTGAATGGACATCCCCTGGTCGCCATCACAGAAGTCCCTCGCAGAGACGAATCAACCCGGTCCATAGAGTACCAGCTGGCGAAGTATTTCTCCATATCGAAAATTGATCTATCCGGAAAAGGAAGAGAATCAAGATTCTCTGTAAGAAGTCTGCCCGGATTCCTCCTGATTTCATCACCCGACATCCAGCAGGCTCCGGGGATATCATCCCACCGTCCGGTTTTGAGAAATTGTGAAAATGCTATCTCGCCTTCACCGGAATAGACAAAATCGGATTTCATTCTGCTGAGTGTATCCTCCGGTAATACTGTCGCATGTGGTCCTCCAACAACAAGAACTGCGTTTTCATCGGCGTTTCGGGCAATTTCCGCTGCTCTCATCGCGTCTTTCAACTGCGGAGTAACAATGGATATCGCGATAAGGTCAGGTTTGTAATCCTGGATTCTGCTTCTGAACGAATTAAATGGATCCTTAAGAAAGGACATATCGCACAGCTCTACTTCGCATCCTGATAGTTTTGCCAGGGCGGACAGACTGGCGATTCCGAGTGGCGGCTGACCGGACGGGTACCGCGTTTCGGGGAAAACAAACAGAATTCTATTGAATGCCGGCATTATTTTCCTCCACCCATCTGAATTTTCTCGATATAAAAAGAACCGAACTGATAATCAGAACCGTTTCTACGGGAAGCCTGTAGCGGACTCCCCCATGCGCGAGTGAATGAAGAAGAAGATATAGCAGAAAGAATGATCCCAGAAACAGAATTCTGCTGTCTTTGCGCCGACGGATTATCTCTATTCCACCGAACACCAGCAGAGGCAGGTACAGAAGGAATCCGGTAAGTACAAATATCGGGTTGCTCAGCGTACCTCCAACAGGAGACATGAACAGTCCGAATCGCACCGCTGATAAATAGGAGAAGAGTATCGGATTTGCGAATATGAACTGTTTTGCTCTTTCCGAAAGGATGCCGCTTCTCTCCAGTTCAGTGCTTAATCCCTCCATTGATGGATATGAGAGTAGATCCCTCCTGTTTATTCCGTTTTCAATCCATCCTGGTAATGTTATCCCTTCTATCGCGATTATTTCAGGATTGTTTCGCATCCACAGGTTAAGCGATCCTTTGGTCGGCATGAATATCGGACTGCCCAGATCAATCTGATTTCTCATAA
>DAOWAG010000406.1 GCA_030634715.1 Candidatus Aegiribacteria sp.
GAAGGAACCACGTCTCGAATCTACTTCCACATCACTCCAGACCCCGACTTTATATTTTTTCAGGCAGGCAAGGCTTTTCCCCCTGTAGCCCTTGTACAAATCAGAAGACAGCGTCGATCACCTCCATAAACATTTTATTCAGATGTTATGTGCTTTCTGGTAGAAGCATACTGTGAACAATTTCAGTTACTTCTTTTCCGTCAATCAGGCCATCAAATCCAAGCCTGACTCTGCCAATAATAAATCGCATTACAGCATCCTGCTCAATTTCAGAAGATTCAATGCCGGAAAGAAGCTGCTTCACACTCTTTCTGAGTGTATTAGAACAGGGCATTTCTATTTCATCGGCAGCCAGGGAAATATTTTTCAATTCGGATCCGCTGGCATTTTCAAGAATGTGAGCGGCAGCCTCGATTGGCAGACCTCTTCTACCTGCTTCACTCAGGGATAATATCAGTACATCATCAGTTAAATCCGGAGCTTCACCTCTTTTCTTAAGATGACTGAGTGTACTCAGGAAGAAGTGCGCGAGAATCCCGGACGAATAGGGAGTCTCCTTTACAGCACGGTCAAAAATATCTCTCAGACTGGAAATACTCATCTGTCGCGCTGATTCCTCAGGAACTCCTTCGGAGGTATATCGTTTTTTGCGGTCCCATGGACGCTCCGGAAGAGCGGAACTGATTCTCTCCATATGATCTGCGCTGATCGCAATCGGAGGTAGATCAGTGTCAGGATACATTCTATTCGGACCTGGAAGTATCCTTTCAAATCCGTTCGTTCCGTCAGGAAAAGACTGTCTTGTTTCGTTACACACGCCATCAATGGCTTCTCTTGCTCTGATCGTAATCTCACTGACAGCAGTTGAAATATCCTTGCCGATACCCCAAACGACCACAATACAGTCATTCTCAAACGCGCCGGTTGATTTCCTGATTATTTCCCACTCGGAAGCAGAGAAATTTCTTTCTTCTGAATCGGAATGCGTAATGTTGGGAAGTCTGTCCAGACATGCGATGACTCGAACACGATCTGATATCTCAGTGGCAAAAGTCTGTCCAGACTGAGTAACCGTAGAGAGTATTCCCCTATAGCCCCTGAGGACCACTGCATGAAGTTCAGAACCATTCAAAAGCGCTTCTGCAGCCGGTCTGTACTGCGTATCTGCCAGTGATTCTGTAATATTGAATGAGAATGATTCAAAAGATGAATCGGTGATCCCTCTGTTCGAAAGCTCGGTCTTTATTGAAAGAAGCATGACCTGACGGAAGGCTTCATTGTGAACGAGGAGAGGAATTGTCGGAATTCTCGAAACACCTTTTATCTCAACCCTTTGCCCTCCGGTGACAGAAACATTTACATCCTGCCTGGCAGCTCCAATCCCTCGACGAACCTTTCCCGAAGCCCTCGCAAGGTTACTGAGTATTACCGCAACTTCGGCAACTTCATAGGGCGTAACCATCTCTGGAGCTGTAACTGTCTCAATAAGCGGGATACCCAACCTGTCTGTAAGATAAACGCGATCATGTCCAATATCGCTTACTTCACGGCAGGCATCTTCTTCAAGCCCAAGTTGAATTATACCTATTCGTCTGTCTTTGTATGGAATCCATCCGTCCACACCCAGAATAGTAGTCCTCTGGAATCCAGCAGGA
>DAOWAG010000274.1 GCA_030634715.1 Candidatus Aegiribacteria sp.
ACAGGATTGCGCCTGCGGCAATTCTTCCATCGTAATGCTCACTCGGAGAAGCCCATGAAACACCCAGACTGGCTAGACTGAGTGGAATGACAATTCCTGCATGCCAGCAGAATTCATTTTCAGTCCAGCTCCATGAAACCAGAGTATCGTTCTCCGGATCCCTTCTGTCCAGATATGTAGAATCAAAATCAGCCTGGCCAAATCGAACTCCTCCGGAAAAGCCTACATTCATCCAGGTCATGGGTCTCCAGGAGAATCCAGCTGCTGATTCAAAAAGACCTCCTGTAACATTGAGTTCCAAGGTCTCTATAATGTCACCGTAATCCGGACCCGGAGTTTCATCACGAACATGGTACATACCCTCAAATGAAGAATCGGTTATTCTGGCAATCCCTGCCCCAATGGCAAAACTGGAAGTTGGCTGGAATTTCATGGCTGCACTGAGATTTCCCAGAGCAATCCAGTTATTTGAGTTTCTCCCGGTACTGTCTTCCACAGTTTCAGTAAGTACAGCAGGACCAACAGACATCGTTAATGAAGTTCCAGGGATCCTGTAGATTTCAGCGGGATTGGTCAGAATGGAGAGAGCATCACCAAAACCAATTGCTCTTACTCCCCCAAGGCCAAGTGATACTGCGTTTAATCCGGGAATCGGACTGCCATTTCCATGAGCATCGACATATCCGAAGGCAAAGATTATTCCTGGAAAGAGCAATAGCAGCAGACACATCATATTAAAAAGTGTTTTCATAATGATCCCTTTTCATTCGAGGTTAAAAGTCGAAAGAAGCTAAGACGCAATATTTAACGATTCGAAGGGTTGAGCGCAGATGTGCTGCCGGCAGAAAACCAGCCGGCAGCAAAGCTATTATTACTTATACCGAGAAATTCTCAGTAACGTAATAGTATCCTTTTCGAACAGCTTCCTCATTCATTCTCAGAACTTTATTGGGCTTTCCCTCAAACAGTGAGGGCATAAGCTTGACGATCTCCTCCGGATCGAATAGCCCGGTAATCGCAGCGAATGCACCGACACTGACCATACTCTGTACTCTTGTATCTCCCAGTTCATCAGCAATCCCTGTGATGGGCACCGGATAGATGTCAACATCATCGCGGGAAGGTTCGATATCAATAAGTGTACTGTTGTATATGAGTGCTCCACCAGGAACCATAATTTTCTCGAATTTCTCAAGACTTGGTTGATTCATGGCTATGATAACATTGGGTTCTGTGACTTCGGACGCGCCAATCTTGTCTTCCTGTATCTTTACAGAACAGTTCGCGGTCCCGCCTCGCATCTCCGGACCGTAAGAAGGAAGCCAGCTGACATTGTAATCATATTCCATGCCGACATTCGCTAAAGCGATTCCTGTAGACATTATTCCCTGTCCACCAAAGCCGCTTACGCGAAGGAATACCTTCTCAAAATTCGCTTCAGTATTCTTCTGAATTGTACCGGCTTTAAAATCACTGTAGCCGAATATCTTCTTTACTTCCTCCGGATCCATAACCGGTACAGGACGTTCCACTGCTTCTGCTTCCTCGGATATATCTCTAAAAACATCAAGTGGAAATCTTGGGATCATATCTTCCTTGATCCACTGCTGACTCTGTAATGAATCCTTCTTCCAGCCACTCGGGCACATGCTGAGAACTTCAACAAAGGAAAATCCCTTCTTTTCCTTCGCATTCATGATTGCCTTGCGAACAGCAGTCCTGGTTTTTCTGATATTCGGCATATCATGAAGAGATGTCCTTGTTACATAGACAGGCGCAGTAAATGTGTTTATCAACTCACACACCTGTATGGGATAACCGTCGGTCTTAACATTGCGACCGTAGGGAGTTGTGGTTGTCTTCTGTCCAGCCAGAGTCGTAGGAGCCATCTGCCCGCCTGTCATACCGTAGATGGCATTGTTAACGAAGAAAACAACCATGTTCTCGCCTCTGTTAGCAGCCTGAATGATATTATTGCCGCCGATGGCTGCAAGATCACCATCACCCTGGTAACTGATAACTACCGAATCAGGATTTGCTCTTGAAACCGCGGAAGCAACAGCAGGAGCTCTTCCATGAGCAACTTGCAGGTTGCCTGTGTGAAAGTAGTAATACGCAAATACACTGCAGCCGACCGGACTGATAACTATCGTTTTTTCGACGAGATCAAAATCCTCAAGAGCTTCCGCGATCAGCTTGTGCAGTATGCCGTGACCGCATCCGGGGCAGTAGTGCGTTCTGTCCTTTTCATCTCCGGGCTTATGCTTGTAAACATCAATGAATCCCTTTGGCTTTCTGAGTACTGTCTTTTTTTCCATTATCACACCCCGTAAAGCTCGGAGATCTTCTCAAGGATCTCCGTGGCAGAAGGAACGTTTCCACCGAGCCTGCCGTACAGGTCGGAAATCATTTTCCCTTTCAGCGCCAGATTCACATCATCAACAAGCTGGCCAGTCGACATCTCGACTGTAAGAATACCCCTGATTCCCGCTTCCGGAAGCTTAGCGATCTCATCTACCGGGAAGGGGGAAAGTGTTATGGGTCTGAAAAGCCCGAGCTTTATGCCATTCTCTCTCGCCATGTCAACAGCTGATCGAAGTACACGACTTGAACTGCCGTAACCGAT
>DAOWAG010000213.1 GCA_030634715.1 Candidatus Aegiribacteria sp.
AGAACATAGCCGGGTTCGGGATGGGTGCAAGTTCAATCGCTCTTTTCGCGAGAGTAGGCGGGGGAATATTCACAAAGAGCGCGGATGTGGGAGCAGATCTTGTAGGGAAGATAGAAGCTGGTATTCCTGAAGACGACCCAAGAAATCCAGCGGTTATTGCGGACAATGTGGGTGACAATGTCGGTGATGTTGCCGGGATGGGTGCTGATCTGTTCGAATCGTACGTAGGCAGCATCATAGCGGCAATAGTTCTGGCTTTCGGTTTCAGTGTTTCCGGTATAATTCCGACAGGACTGCTTTCTTCCGCTACAGGTGTTTCCGGATCAGAAACGCTGATAGTTCTTCCGATTATTCTGGCTGCACTCGGAACTCTTGCAAGTATCGCCGGGGTGACCTCCGTTGGAATACTCAGCCGGAAAGGAAGTCCTGCAACCGTCCTTAGAAACTCGACTTTCATAAGCACGATTCTGTCCATTATTTTTGCTTTTATCGCAATACGCCTTCTGGGTGTGGGTATAGGTGTCTTCTGGGCGCTTATCTGTGGAGTGGTTTCTGGAACCGCGATCGGTTTGATTACTGAATATTTCACCAGTGGAAAACCAGTCAGAAGAATCGCCAACAGTACAACAACAGGACCGGCAACCTGTATTATTGAGGGAATAGCTGTCGGTATGGAATCCACAATATTCCCGATTCTGTTTATCGCTGCGGCTACAATGATCAGCTATCATTTCGCCGGCTTGTATGGTATCGCGCTCGCTGCTCTCGGGATGCTCATGAATGTTGGCATGACCATGTCAGTTGATGCTTATGGACCGGTGGCGGATAATGCCGGTGGGATTGCGGAAATGGCAGCACTGCCTGGTGAAGTAAGAAAAAGAACGGATAAACTGGATTCATTGGGTAACACTACAGCTGCCATGGGCAAAGGATTCGCGATTGGATCAGCCGCCCTGACCGCTCTCGCTCTGTTCAGCGCATATGCATCTTCTACCGGTCTTCAGACAATTGATCTTCTTAAACCCAATGTTGTTGCCGGACTTCTCCTTGGTGGACTTCTCCCATTTGTTTTCGCCTCTATTACTCTTAGAGCGGTTGGTAGGACTGCAATGAAGATGGTAAAGGAAGTCCGCAGGCAATTCAGGGATATAAAGGGATTGATGGAGAATGAAGCAGAACCTGATACCGAGAAATGCATTCATATCGCGACCAGGGGCGCACTGAGCGAAATGATTCTTCCAGGATTTCTTGCTGTATTAGTTCCTGTAGCTGTCTATTTCGCTTTTGGGGACGCAGGAGCTGAGACCCTTGGAGGTGTCCTCGCAGGAGCGATCGTAACCGGTGTTCTTCTCGCGGTTTACATGTCAAATGCAGGAGGCGCATGGGATAACGCTAAAAAGTACATCGAAGAGGGAAATCTGGGAGGAAAAGGTTCTTCGGAACACGCTGCTGCTGTTATTGGTGATACCGTTGGTGATCCATTCAAAGATACCAGTGGACCCTCCCTGAACATTCTGATAAAGCTGATGGCAATGGTTGCGCTTGTTATTTCACAAATTAAATAGCTGGAGGAAAATATGAATGAGAATGTACTTGAATTCAATGATGAGAATGTTATCGCTGAAATTGAGAAAGTAAGACCAATTCTGCAGAGAGATGGCGGTGACATCGAGTTCGTCGGGATTGAGGATAAAGTAGTTAAGGTAAGGCTTCAAGGAGCCTGCTCAGGATGCGCAATGGCTACCGTTACGCTTCAGTGGACAGTAGAAAGGAATCTTAAAGCTGTTTTCCCTGAAATTGAAAAGGTGGAGAACGTACAGTAACAGTATATTCCGGGCAAACACGGAAGTACTCTCAGAGTTTTGAAGTATGGAGGATGAAGCGGTGACATCGGTTGTAAGATATGCTATTATTGCGGTTTCGGCTGCTGTATTAGCATTCATTGCCGGCACTGTCCTGGCGCCATCCGTTTTTGAGACTCCCCGGTTCATTTCCTCTATTGGAGCTGCTTCAGCTCCGGTTACGGTTCCCGATGTAATTGGAATGACGCGCCAGGATGCTCAGAGAGAAATTGAATCAGCATCTCTTGTGCTTGCCGGTGAATGGTCAGAATATGGACCTTTTGAGACCATGGGCAGTGTGGTCAGACAGGACCCCCCGCCAGGTTCAATGACACCCAGAGGAGCTCCGGTGAGTATATTCTGGAATATTGGTCCTCTGTACAGATCCTACTGGCCGGATTCCCTTCCCGGTCTCTCCGCAGTTGAGGCTGAAGAGAAAATTGCTGATTGGCAGCTTTACTCCATTGGAAGAAGCTGGGTACCCGATCCACTGATTCCGGAGGGTCTGGTTATTGCTGTCAGCCCGAGACAGTACGACAGCCTTCCTGTAACGACACCTGTCAGGCTTCTGGTGTCCACCGGCTGGCAGGGCATGCCGCGTTTCGTAGGGCTCTCGATCGATGATGCAATGCATCTCGCGGAAATCAATAACATTGTTCCCATTGTGATTGAAGAGCGTCCGACGGATGATATTCTGCAGTATAACATTGTTCTTGAGCAGCTTCAGACTCCAGGTTATCAGTATTCGCCGGGGGATTCAGTGGAATTGATTGTTGGAAAAGCAGATGATAATTGGGGGAACTGGTAAATGAGAAAAATAATTATTGCTCCTTCTGTCCTGGGCTGCGATCAGGGAAAACTCACCGCGGAGGCACTGAAGCTGCAGAATGCAGGCGCAGACATGATACATCTGGACGTTATGGATGGAGTATTTGTACCTGTGCTCACTGTGGGAGCCGATGTTGCTGAATGCATCGTGCGAGAGTCAGGGATTCATATTCCGGTTGATGCTCATCTGATGGTGAAGAAGCCGGCTGCGCTGATTGATGCGTTTGCCGCTGCCGGTTGCAGGTATATCACCGTACATGTTGAGGTTACCGATCATCTGGATAGACTTCTTCAGAGAATAAGGGAATCGGGAGCCGGAGCGGGAGTCGCCATCAATCCTGCAACCCCGGTTGATTTCCTTCAATGGGTCGCTCCTGCGGTTGATCTGGTACTGATCATGACTGTAAATCCTGGATTCGGTGGACAGAAGCATCTGGAATATGTTCACTCCAAGATTCCTGTGATTCGACAGATACTTGATGATTCCGGGGGAGAGAAAGCTCTGATTTCGGTAGACGGAGGAGTAACTGACTCCAATGCGGGAAAACTGACATCTCTGGGTGTTGATATACTGGTTTCCGGTTCTTTCATAACCGGAGCAGATGATCCTGCTG
>DAOWAG010000335.1 GCA_030634715.1 Candidatus Aegiribacteria sp.
GTCTGAATCTGGCGCATCAGCATTTCGCAGCGAATCCAGGGGAATTATTGTTTTATGCTGTCCATGAGCTCCACCACGTCGGTTTCCAGAAATATAATCCGCTGCCGATTATGACTGACATCAGGACGACCAGCGATCTTGCCGATCTGATCAGATGTTTAGCAGCTATGGAGGGACAGGCAGTTCACGCGGTTCGGAGATGGCGCACTGAAGCTGGTGCAATGGAAACCGACTCCGATTATGTTGCCCTCCTGGATCCGCAACGAATGGCTGTTTACGAGAAGGAGTTCTTCAGACTGTACCGAAGCTTGGCTGAGGTAGATCCGCGTCCCCTTGAAGGGAAAGACTGGGGAATCCTAGAACGGATGTCGGCCGGTGACCGGCTCTGGTATCGGGTCGGTGCCCTGATAGCGGATCGAATTGAAAGAGAGCTTGGAAGGCAGGTCCTCATCGAGACTATCGTTCAGGGACCCGAAGCTTTCTTCGGTCGATATGCGGAACTTTCCGCGAAGAGCTGGGGTGACCCTGGTAAACTGGAATGAAGTCATGCACTATCGCAGAAGTATTCATTCAGTGCTATTCTATTGCTCCTTAAATGATTTAGAACAAGGTCTTGATGCGGCCGAATGAATAGCTCTGAAGAGAGGTTTCGTAATTTTCAGCGCAAGAACAAGAACCAGACTACTCTATTCTTCTATGAATTCCAGCACAAGATCCGCCAGAGCATATCCGAAAATTCCTGGCATTGTAATAAGGCTCGGGATGCGGTTCCGGATTCTACCTCTTTTCAGTGTCTGATCATCCGTATCCGGCGGCAAAGCATGTTTCCCGGCAGATTCTACCGAGTAAACACATTGAATCCCTTCAGATATTCCTCTTGTGCGAAGGTACTTGCGCACCTGTCTTGCAAGAGGGCAATTATTTGTCTGTGAGATATCCCCTCTTCTTACAAGTGAGGGGTTCCTCCTCCCTGAAGCACCCATGCTGCTTACGACAGGAATACGATTCCTGATGCAGTATTCAAGAAGAGTTACTTTAGGATTAAGGCTGTCGACTGCGTCAACGACAATATCCGGTGGAGGATATAGGATTGTCGAAGCGGTATCCTCATGAAAGAATTCCACAAGTGTTTCTATTTCCGTGTTGGGGCAGGTCCTTCTGAGTTGTGAAGCGAGTACTTCAACTTTCGGTTTACCGATATCCCTCAATCCTGCTATTGGATTCCTGTTGAGCGAAGTTTCTGTAAGCAGATCGAAATCAACGAGCTTGAGAGTTCCAGCTCCGCATCTTGCAAGCGCGATTGCAGCATGACAGCCGACACCACCAAGGCCAATTACAGTAATTCTTGCTTTCATGAGTTTTCTGTGAGTTTCCTCTCCAAGGAAATCCACAACACGGTCGAATCGTCTTTCAGTCATCCGAATCAATCCCGAACAGCTCACATGCATTTGTCCAGGTTATCCCGGCAATATCTTCTATAGTTGTCCCACGCAGTTCAGCAATCACACCGGCAACTTTTACTACATGAGCAGGCTCCACCTCATCTGGAGCAAGCCCATCCATTCCAATTGATGGAGCGTCAGTTTCCAGCAGCATTCTGTCTGAAGGTATATAAACAGAGGATTTTCTTGCTCTCCTGGCTCGAGGTCTAGTAACCGCCCCACCGAACGCAAGAAAGAATCCAAGATCAAGGAATTGTCTGGCGAGCTGTGTTCCTCTTGAAAAAGCATGAACCACTCCCCTGATATTGCCCCTATAACTGTCTTCAGACAGAATTGACAGTATCTCTTCGAATGCTCCGCGACAGTGTAATATTACAGGCAGATCAAGCTCCAGCGCAACGTCCATCTGTTGCCGGAAAATCCGTATCTGAGTTTTCCTGTCAGGAGATTCTACTTTATAATCCAGTCCAATCTCTCCGACAGCTACTGACGAGGAAAAGGTAAGTTCATTTTCAAGATTTTGAATATCAAGTCCCTCATCAGCACTCCAGGGATGAATGCCAAGCGCGGGATATATCTCCGGTTTATCTGCCAGAGCTTTAACCTGATCCCAGGATTCAGTATCAATGGAAGGAATAATTAACCGGGTTACCCCTGCTTCCCTCGCGCGGTGGAGAATCCCCTCCGTGTCTCCACAAAGGGGGTCCATATAGAGATGACA
>DAOWAG010000090.1 GCA_030634715.1 Candidatus Aegiribacteria sp.
AAAGAACAGGCAAAAAGATGGTTGCCAGTTAGCTTTTCACGGTTCACTGCATTAGCTCTCTGCTGTCCCTGATGCGTTCCGCCAAGCAGCTGCTCAACCGCCGAAGAAGAACTCATGCTGAACCATGCAGGATCGGGAGAATAATCGGAATCGATTGTAACAAGATCTGAGATGAATGAAGACGGGTATATTTCACTTCCCGAAGCATCCCTCTGCCGGTAAATAATGTCCAGTGTTCTACCTGCAGCTTCTCCTGCCTGCCTCAGCAGATATCCATCCTCAATTTCTCTTTCTGATTTCAATGTCATCTGCAGTTTTTTGCGTAGTTCATCACTGAGACGAGGATCCTCAATCGATGGCCTGGGATATACTCCTTCTTCCAGATCCATCAGGATAACACTGCTGAAGACGCTTCCCCTTGCCTTCTCGATAGTGAGAATCTGAAAGCCATGTCGAGCTCCATCTCTGAGGACAATGTTCTCATTCCGGTAATACAATCGAAGAGCGTCAATAAATTGCTTCCAGGAGACTTCCCGATCCCAGCGGAAACTCTTCGGATCGAAGAGAGCCTCCATCAGATCTTCCGGAAGCTCTCCTGCGGAGATGTCTTCCACAAGGTCTTTCAAGCTGTTGAGATAATCAGCAGGAACAGCCACATCCGGAAGAGCAGAATAAAAAGCATCAAGTTTCCGCATAAGTCTGCCCAGTTTATCACCGCCATCGAGGGAGGTGAACCAGTCCCTCCATTGTTCGCGACCCATGAGGATTCCACTTGTTTCCGCAATTCTGGTGATCTCCAGCGGACCGGGATTAAGATCATCAGTAAGAATCGCACCGGATAGAAGCTCTTCGATCAGCGTATAGTGAAAATCTCCTTCATTGATACCTGCCAGATCAAGTACAAATTTCCCTACCGGCAGAGTGGACAGTATTACTTTCAGGGAACAAGTGGTCGGAACACCCTCATGATGGGCAAGACGCACCAGACTGTCACCCTCAATTTTCCTTCGGATCACAGCTATTTCTGAAAATGGAATATTATGCTTTGTATTAAGCTCAGCGATTCGTCTCAACACAGCCCTTGAAGCGCCCATTTCTCCTGAAACAGCAGTAATACAAAAACCATCAGCGGGTACTGACGGACGGGATTGCCTTGGGAGAGCTTCGAAGAAATTCGCGAATGGATTCATTGCTTCCATGCCTCCAGGCATCCTGATTGAAGCAATATCATGTTTTTCAAGCAAATTCCGGGTTCTGGAATAGACCTTATTCCATTGAGAGTTCTCTTCAAGAGGACTGAACCAGAATATTCTTGACCTATGATTAAAGAATTTTCTTAGAAATCGTCTCTGCGAGGGATTGAGATCGTAAAAACCATAAAAAACTGTTGCTCCCGCTTCTTCATGTGGAAGTGCTTTTTCCATTATCATGTCTCCACAGGATGTATAATGCTTTGCGCGATGGGCGCTGTACTTCCCGAACACTCTACCGATGACATTTTCTGTTTTCGACTGTTTGCCTGAAAGGGAAAGGGAAGTCTGTTCGTATATCTCCGGAGTTACTCCGTGTTCAAAGAGGCTTTCAAAAAACATACCCATCGAGTGAGCGGTTTCAGAGTTATTTCTGAGATTGTAAAGGGGTTCCCCCTGCTCGATCACTTCCATTGCCCGCAGAGTGAAAAGAGTCCTGTCAGCGTGGCTAACAGTCTCCATACTCAAAGGTACGGCACTTAGTTCGGAAGCAAGATGCCTGATCCCTGGAAGGAATTTCACCCCGCCAATGATTCCGCCGGTGGATTTCTCCAGAAGAAGCTCACGCAGTCTATCCAGCTGTCCGCTTCCAGCGGCAACAACAGTCAGCTGTACACCACTCGCGAGGATTTCCCCCGCAAGTTCGAGAAAATCGGTCTCAAGCGCTCTGTAATGACCCTCATAAAGAGTTTTAATGCTCATATTTCCAGCTCATTCAATAAGAGAGTTAACTGGCAGTAAGACGCAAATTTGCTATCCTATTCTGAATCATTCCCGTCAGACCGGTCAAGTGCAGCACAGGAATCAGGCTTATAATAAACCAATATTGCCTGTATTTCCAGCTTAACCCATGCTGTCCGACGAACTGGCGTATAGAGCGATGCCGCAGTAGGATTGTATAAATAGGAGTACAACTCATTCTGCCCGGTTTGGAGGTTCCAATGCCCGCAACAGGACAGCTCGGAAGGCAGCTGCTTTCAATCCGGAACAGAATCTCCTCTGAGAAGGATATCTCCAGTCTACGAAAGCTGCGAAAAAGGGAAATCCAGCTTCTTACTGAGCTTGGTAACATTTCTGCCGCTGTCGTTTCAGGTGAAAACCTCATTTCAGATTATCCGTTATGGCCCGCGGGATTGTCGATTCTGGCTGATGTTCTGTGCAGAGCGCGCAAATGGAAAGAGGCTGAAGAGTTGTTTGAAAAAGCAGCGAACCTGTACGAGGAAGCAGGCAATCCTGATTCAGCCATACGCTTGAGGATGGGACCTGTCTACAGACTTTCAGAGGCAGGAAGTGATTTCGGGAAGTGCCTGAGACTCTGCGGAAATGACACTGAACTCGGAGCGGTTCTTCAAGTACGGTGCAGCAGACAGATGAATCAAAAGATTCCTCTTCCTCCTACCTGTACTGACTGGCTGGCAGAAAGACTTCTGCTTCTGGAACAGGTCTGGCGGGGAAGTTCTGCTAACAGGCTTTTTGACGAGATTGTTGAATGGAAAAACACTGAACCGGAGTGGAGGTGGCGGTTCATCGTAGAAAGTATTGACATCTGGGAGGGCAGGAACTTGAATACTGATAAGTGGCGGAAGCCTGTAAAGGATACTGTCCGCCCGGTTCTGGACCCGAGATTCACAAAGGAATGGAGTAAATTATCAAATGACTGATAATTCTGATCTGGAAGGACTGACAACTCTTGGGGGGAAAAGTATTCCTTCAAAAATACTGGAGGTATTCCCAAACCATCATCCCGACCGTAATTATATAGTAACCCTGACCTGCGATGAATTTACCTGCCTCTGTCCTAAAACCGACCAGCCGGATTTCGCCTCGATCTCCATCGAGTACGTGCCTGACAAAAAGATCGTGGAATCCAAATCACTGAAACTCTATTTCTGGTCGTTCCGGAATGAAGGCGTCTTTCATGAACACGTGGCCAACGTAATTCTTGATGATCTTGTAAAAGCTCTGGATCCGCGATGGTGCAGAGTTATAGCCGATTTCGGAATCAGAGGTGGAATATCAATTTCTGTCGAAGCCGAATACGGAGAGGCTCCCTGAAATTAGTTCCCGCAAGTCTATGTCTGGTGTCCAAAAAGCTCGGGCAGCAGAAGTTCTTCCAGATCAAGAACCAGCTCACCTGCCCAGGGACGCTGGCGATCACCGGTTCTGGCATATGTATCAATCGCCATTGCGGGATCCATTTTCACGAATCCGCGGTAAACTTCGATTCCATTACACAACACGATTACTTCCCTGTCTGGATCAACCATTTGCGGATGGAGTAATAACCGCACTATACAGAACCTGTTCACATCAAGCTTGAAGATATTGTCAGAGTAGACCGCTTCCACTATCACGGAGGGTGCTGTTCGCGAAAACAGCCAGTAATACTCCGGCGGATTGAAATAGCCTGTCAGTTGTATCTGCTCGCTTCCTCTGTTCACATCCATCGTGAAATAATCTCCCGGAGACATCTCTGACTTGATAAGGGAGAAATCTTCAAGGTTCTTTACATGGCAATCCTGAAACCCGATTACCACATCATCCACTTGCAGATCTATCCTGCTTGCAGGGTTATCACCATCGAGAACCCGTACCACCGGTATCCCGTCAATTTCCGAGTTCCAGTCTGGTATGAAGCCTATGGTCATTCTCTCTGAGATAAGAACAATGTTCCGATCGGTGTCAGAAGTCAGCACAGGCCATGGAACAATAGAATCCACCATTAACCAGTCACACCCCGATGGTTCTCCTGTTCTCCAGATCAGATATTCCGGGAAGCGCTCCCTGAATGTAGTATCGATGAAAATCAATACATCTTCCTCAAGCATGGGCAGGTAATCGTGATCGTGTCCGTAACCCTCGAAAGTGTAGTACACTATCTCAGCTCCTGCCTCCTGCGCAAGCTCAATTGAAGGAGCCATTACCGCTGAAGGGTAGAGACCATCCTCATCAGTATGAGATGCGATGCCCGGGCGGTTGGCAAGGCTTGAAACGTATGTTGCCCGGTCACTATCGATAGCGGCAACGCCCAGATGTCCTGAGAAGGCAAAGTAACCCGCAAACGGAGAGGGCTGCAGCATCATCAATGCCCAGCTTCCGGAAGCTCCATCAGAAAACCCACCGACAAATATCCGCGAATCATCGATATTAAGTTTGTGCTTGAGAGAGGCAAGTATATCCATAATTCCTTGCTGACCAACTGGATCCCACCATACAGCCCCGCTCTGAGCGCAGGGAAAAACAAGAACTATACCCTTCTGAAGCATCGCAGGTATGAGGTGATACTCGGTGAGTACTTCCTGTTCGTAATCACTGAGTTCCTCCGTACTCACGCCACCATGTAGCCACATCATCAATGGTGCTGGTGTTCCCGATTCGTAGGATTGTGGAACAGCAAAGTAGAAGTGACGGTAAACGCTGTCAGCATAAAGCACACTGTCTTCAAACAGAACAGCTCTTTGTAGATCAAAGCCAGTATCGGGATTGTAGGCTTCTATCACAGAGACAGCTTCAATGGCACTTTCACAGTTTGAAGCGATACTTAATTCATCATACGCCGCGCTGAGAGTATTTAGCACAACCAGAATCAGAACTAAACTAATCCGATAGATCATTTTCCGTCCTCTACTAAAGTAACTGTTTAAGTATTCCTGAACCACTCAACCCTGGCGTAAGCATTATGATTGTGTATGCTTTCATGATTTTCGGCTGTAACCTGGAACCAGGTCACTCGATCATCTTGCATTAATTTCTCAGCAGCATTCCGAACCATATCTTCAACAAAAACCGGATTATCGTAAGCCTGTTCAGTTACATACTGTTCATCAGGCCTCTTGAGAACCGCGTAAACCGGAGATGATGCCGATGATTCCGCAATCTCAATCAGTTCCTCTATCCAAACAATCGTTGGAAACCCGCTCTCGTCAGGTCTGCTTCTGACATCCATCGTGATATATCCCCGCTGGTTATGCGCTCCATACCTGCTGATCTCCTTGCTGCACGGACACAGGCTGCTTACAGGTACCGTTACACTCAGAACAAAATCCATTCCGTCAGGACCAGTTCTGCCTGAAAACCTGCACCGATAGCTCATTTTCGCGGAAGTATCCGATACAGGGGCGTTTCTTTCGAGAAAGTACGGGAAACTGATCTCCATGCTGGCTGATTCAGAGTCGAGAACCTGTTTTAATTCCTCCAGGATTTCCGGAATTGTATGTCCTGTGAACTCGCAGGAATGTCTGCTGAGAACTTCCACAAAACGGCTCATATGTGTGCCCTTGAAATGATGAGGAAGCGCAACTGACATTGAAATGGTCGCAACGGTCTGCTGTTTTTCATTCTCCCGATCCAGAATCGTTATCGGGTATTGAAGATCCTTAACACCAGCTTCATCAAGCGGTATTCTTCGGGAATCGTAGCTGCTCTGCACATCGTTCATGATTATTCATTACCTCGATATCTGCAACCGGACGAAGGAGTTTCCTTTATCTCCACCATACTCAGCTCAGGAAGATCAGGTTTGAGGCGGCTCCAGATCCATCTCGCGATATTCTCACTGGTTGGATTCTCAAGTCCCGGAATGTCATTCAGAACGGAATGATCCAGTTCATCCAGCACAGGCTGGCA
Source organism: Candidatus Aegiribacteria sp. (assembly GCA_030634715.1). Next base: position 5,877 of record DAOWAG010000090.1, read on the forward strand.
CAGTGATTTGATAGAACTGAAGCCCATTACCCAACCGGTTTCCTCCCCTACAGGTCCTTCTACATGAATGCCAAGATGAAAAGTGTGACCGTGCATACGACCGCATTTCTGACCGGGGGGAAGGTTCGGAAGCAAATGCGCCGCGTCAAAGGTGAATAATCTGTAAACT
>DAOWAG010000417.1 GCA_030634715.1 Candidatus Aegiribacteria sp.
ACTATAGCGATCCACCTATCACGGAGACTGGAATTCACTGCCTGGCTTCACCTCCCTTCAACCAGTGTCGACCGATAATGTCCCGGATCTTGAGTTGTCTGATGATCAGAGGAGGGAATACACAGGCTATCGATTCAGCGGATACATCAAACTGGAGAAAGATGCTGTTTATCTTTTCTCACTGACCTCTGATGATGGTTCGAGGCTTTTAATAGATGATCGGGTGGTAATCGATAATGATGGCCTGCACGGTGTTCTGGACAAAAGAGGAGTTGCGCCACTTGCCAGCGGTTTTCATCATATCATCGTTGAATCCAGGTAAACGACGCTCTCATTTATTGCGTCGTGTCTGTGTAGAGAGATCGGTTTCTGAAAGGGAAAGAACAGGTATCATGAACTCCAGAATCGTACAGATTATTATGATCGCAGTTCACCTGATTATTATCGCTTCATGTGGTCTGCTGGAAAGTGATATGGAAGAAATCTACGAAGATTACTCTGCTCAGATGGTAGTGGACGGAACCGAGATCAGTTATACGATAGCGATTCCGAACTCCTACTCTGATTCGGTACCTGCACCACTGATCCTTGCTCTCCATTTCGGCGGACAACCCTCCCGTTATTATGGCGGACAATTCATGAATCAACTGGTCAAGCCCGCCTTGAAAGATCTGAAGGCAATTATTCTGGCTCCAACTGTTCCGATGGGAGGCAACTGGACAAATGAAGGCAGTCAAGATGCCGTAATGGGTCTGATGAGGGAGATCAAAGAAGAATACAGCATTGATTCCGAAAATATACTGGTAACCGGATTCAGCCTGGGTGGAATAGGTACCTGGGAATACGCATCGAAATACCCTGAAGTCTTCGCTGCTGCCATTCCAATCTCCAGTATGCCCTCGGAAGGAATTGTCGATACGATTTCTGGAATCCCGTTATATGTGATTCACAGCAAGGCCGATCAGATCTTCCCATGGAGGGATGTTGATGGAGCTGTACAGCAGCTGCAATCCCGGGGTCTCGAAGTTCAGTTCATATTACTGGAAGGTATTACCCATTACGAAACGGGGAGATTCATTGGGCCCCTGAAAGATGCAGTTCCATGGATCAGGGAGAAGTGGTAGCTCCCAGACAATATTTCAATGGATTATTTCAAGTAGTTCATTAATGGTATTCTCCATAGCAGGTACGTTCAGCCATTTCTGCGATAAAGTTACTTTTCCTGTCATACTTATCAGGTAAGCGCTGTTGGGAGCGGGTCCGTATGTGCACCACATCGGATTATTCCGCTGGAGCGGATACATTTCATCAATTAGTAGAAGCTGTGTATTGTCCAGATAGTCGATCATATTCGTGGCATGAGCAACCCGTTCTGAATAGGTTGTCGGCTGAAATTTCGTGCTGTAACCGCTTTCAGAAACACCAGCACTATAGGGGCTGAGGTCCGGACTCTTCGGATGCGGTTCGATGATGTATATGTGTAAAAAGTGAATTTTATCGGCGAACGTGCTCGTATCGTCAAATGCCTTGTTTGCCAGATCGAGGAGCTCAGG
>DAOWAG010000159.1 GCA_030634715.1 Candidatus Aegiribacteria sp.
AAGCGGGGTATTCTTTACCCCCCTGAAAGACACATTGTCCAAGTGTCTCGGTATCGTTCTCAATAGCCAGTGTCCAGCGTTGAGATTCAATCTCGTCTGAATTTGAATCATAAGAAGTTCTTGTGATAGGCTTGATGCCTCGAATGCTAAGAGTAATTCTGGATGCGCCGGATATCTCAATAAAGGCGGTTGCTGCTGCTTCCACAACTTTCGATCGGTCAGAGGCAGAAAGCAGTGAAGATGTTCCTCTGCTAAGGGACGTATACATATCAGCCGCCTTTTTAGCCGCCTGTATACTGTAAATGTCATCAGATTTGATTCCGGAAACTATCACAACAGGCTCCAGGTTTCCGCCTTCAACCGATTCAGTTCTTGAAAGGCGCCATGCACACCTGGTTGTGGTTCCGTCCTGATTTGTAACTTCCCATGATTCAGGATAATCTATTATTCCATCTTGAGTTATCCTTTGGACCGCTGCTATTCCGCCAATATCATCAAAAAGAACACTCGCAGCTAATTCTGATCGACCTGTAGCAAGATCAAAAGATACTCCGGTAAGAGCCTCCATCGGTTCATTCCAGAGAATGACAGACCAATCGACTCTGAAGACAGCAACCGGGATATCAAGGGCAGTGATAATGCTGCCGGCAAGTTTACTCTGTCTGTTCAGCAGAAGATCCAGTTGTTCAATTTCCTGTGCTTTATCATTGGAACTCAATATAAGCTCAAACATCTGAGTGGATATTTCCGCTAGTGAGAATATCTCTGATCCAGCAGTGTTATCCACGTCAGCAGCAATGATGTAACCGTAGTTTTTTTCATTCGATTCTATTGGGAATATTAAACAATTCCTGAACCATGAATTAAGAACGCCAATTTCGTCTCCATTGAGCTGATACCTGGAATGAGAATCAAGCATGAAAGTAGCAAGGCGCAGATCGGCAAAAGATTCCGGAGCAGCTTCAGGCCATTTCTCGGTTTTTCCCACAAGCACAATATCTCCCAGAGGATCTGAAAGATAGACTGCAATCGCCTCTGCTGAGAAACATTCTCGAAGCACTTCAGGAATGCCTTTCAGATTGTCAGATTGATCTGAGGAGAACGTTGAAGCAAGTCTGCTTATCTCCTTGATTCTGTTCTGGTAAGCATTGTACCTATCAAGCAGAATCGATTTCTCGGATACATCCTCGAATATACCAACAGCATAGAAAATATCTCCGGATTCCTCTACAATAGGTTTAATATTCTGCGAGATGACCCTTCTGGTTTCATCTGGAAGAACAAATCTGATTATCCTGGGCATCTCATTCTCTTTATTTCCAAAACCGTTAAAGAGAATCCTGGTCTGATCCTCGACAATGGCTAAACTCTCCCTTGGAAGGATCTCATTCAAATGAATACCAAGAAGGTTCTCAACAAGACCGAACATTCGTCCAAATGCACGGTTAGCCACTAATATCCGATAATCTCTATCAAATAGAACCAGTCCTGTACTCACTGAATGAAAGTAAGCCTGATTCATCTTTCTACTGGTCCTCAGACGGTTTTCCGCCTGGAAACTTTCAGTTGTATCAAAACAGGTTCCAATTACACCTTCTCCACCAAGGGAGAAAGTGCTGTCAACTCTCCTCTGTCCGTCAAGATGACATTCAACTCTTATCTGCTTTCCATCAAGAACCATCTGAATAACGTTTTCCCATGAGTAGAGCACTGGAGAGGCAAGGACGTCCTGAAGCTGCTTCCCCATAACATGCTGTTTGGGAATCCTGAATATGCTTGTCATAGCTTTGTTCCAGAGGACAATATTCCCGGTTCTGTCAGTGACAACTACACCTGCTCCAAGTTCATCAAGCATGATATTGCCACCACCCTGAAGATCCGGTGCATCGAACAGTAATATTTCAGCACGGTCATTTACAGATACTACAGTTCCTGTCAGGGGTGAAGCAGTTACTTGAACAGGCGCTTCAGGCAATCCATTGGAAAGAATACCCGCTAATTCCGCGGGCAGTAGAGTCAATGGGTCAGGGGAATTAATCAGTCTCCTGGCTGAGACTCCCAGTAATCCGGCACTATCTCCGGATACAAGTACAATTCCTGAATCCGGCGCCCAGGTAATTCTTACCCACCCACCGGAAGAGCGGGAGTATTTTGATCCGTTATTCATTCTTCCGGTCACCACACTTCAGATATCTTCTAGAGTCTGTAACTCATGCCCAAACAAAACTGTGTCCAGGAGTCATCTACGGAATCAGAGTACTCATTCGGGAAAGACGTACTTTTTCGGGATCTTCCACTGTGAAACAGAGCACACTCAAATAGAATCCTGTCGAGTGTGTAATTCCCGCCTACAGAGAATGCGGTTCCAACGCGGTTCATATTTTCACCCTCGTAGAAACCAATTCCGGTGAACAGATTAATGTCGTCCCGGATGGGAGCTTCAAGGGACAGCTTGCCGTTGAAATAATTATCCTCGAATATACTTATAACTTCTCCCTCGAAACCCATTCTTATATTGCCTATATGTTCGGCTCTCACTCTTCCCGCTAGAGAAACGCGAGACAGGTAATGATCAGATCCTGATGTATAGGATGCTCCGATTCCCGTATCCTCGCCCCCAAAAAGAATACCGGCATGGTAACAGATATCACTGTCTTCCCAGCTCCAGTTGGAAATTGAGTCTACTTCGGGAGTGCGATAAAGATCATGTGTGTAACTATATTCGACTTTACCAAATCTCATTCCGGTTGACAGGCCTATGATAAGATTGTCTTTCAGGCTCCATGACAAACCACCAAGAGCTTCCCATAGACCACCGGAAGCTTCAAGAATTTCAATTATTGCAACATCCGGATAAGCAGGATCTTCGGGCATCAGGTGTGTTCCTGTGTACTGGTGGTCAGATACTTTTGCATAGCCACCTGAAAGAACAATATCTGATCCCGCGCGGAAGGCAACTGCTGCGGAGAGCGAACCCAGACTTCTATCAGCCCGCTGTATTACACTGGTGCTGTCAATAATTTCCTCCGTCCATGCAATTGAGGACGCAGAGAATGATCCTTCAAATCGGTTAACGCTGTGAAGAGAAGCCGGATTTATAAACAGAGCGGTAGGTCCATCTGAGCCAAAGACTCTGATGCCAACCATGGCTGCCGATCTGATACTGATAACATCAATGCTGTTGCCCATATTCAGAGCATCATGATATCCATAACCCTCACTGCTTACCGCTAGACAGAGAACTATAAACACATGCAGAAGAATCATGCTGATTATAGAATTAGTGCCTGTTCGCTCAGATAGTGGAGAAATATGTAATTTCATTGAATATTCCTTTCATAATTCCGGATTTCTAATGAATTGGATTCAGATGGAAGATACCACTGGATAGACCGAGAATCAATGTTGCACCGTGCACAGGTATATATGTATTTTCCAGGTTAACCGGAAAGGATTTTTATGGAACAGACCCTTGTTATTCTGAAACCAAACGCTGTGCAAAGGGAACTCATTGGTGATTTGATTTCGCGATTTGAGCAAAGAGGTTTGAAGATCACTGCTTTGAAACTCTGCTGGATCTCTGCGGATACCGCAGCTCATCATTACAGGGAACATTTGGGTGAACCGTTCTATGAAGGTCTGATTTCATTTATTACCAGCGGCCCCTCGGTTATAATTGTACTGGAATCACTCGCTGCTGTAACCATTGTCAGATCAATGGTCGGAGCAACAAACCCGGCTGAGGCATTGCCTGGAACTATACGAGGAGACTACGCAACTTCTCCAGGACATAATATGATCCACGCATCCGATTCAATCGAATCAGCAAAAAGAGAAATAGAACTGTTTTTCTCACCGGATGAGTTGATGGACTACAGACTGTCTGTCAGACCCTGGCTGTAACTAAGGGCTATATATTCCAGTTAAGTCCTGCAGATAGTATTGATGAAGAGTTCTTTATATCTTCGGTTTCGGTATAACCGAACGCAATTCCATCCCTGTCGACAGACGACCAGGAATAGGCTGCGTTCAAAGTAAGTTTATCGAATGCGATTCCAGTTCCCAGCGCAAGTCCAATCCCCTGCCGTATGATTTCATCTCCTCTGTCACTGAATGTGATGGCTCCCCTGAATGTGAGTGAACCAGCTGGATGAAACTGACCCAGAATTCGTGCATGCAGCGCGTTGGCGTCACCTG
>DAOWAG010000311.1 GCA_030634715.1 Candidatus Aegiribacteria sp.
AATACAGACCCCTCCTGAAATTTGCCATTCAGCTTTATAAGAACCAGAGCATTTTTCTCAAACAGTATCTGTCCCAGTCCTGCCGCAGATTCGAGACCGGTATTTTCCTTCAGGAATACAAGTCGATAATCTCCAAGATCTTCGAATTCAGCATCCAGCACTGTAATACTGTACTCCGTAGAGAGGAGAGCTGGATCGCAGATGGCAAAAGTATAACTTGAAGTGGTATAGACAGGCTCAAGAACCGATCTCCAATTCGCTGGATAGAATGATGCGTCTCCTTCAACAAAAACCAGACTGGCTGCTGAGGAAATGGCAAGGAATGTAAATAAAAGCGCTATTACTTTGAACATAGAATATCCTTTCCTTAAGGAACAATTAGAAAATACTCGGCAAACAGATCAATAATAATAATTTATTCAAATACCATAGTAAATGCGTGGTTAATTCCCATCCTTATACAAATACCCGATTTGCATTAACAGGTTCCGAGAACATACTTCGAATATCTGATCTGGCTAGTATCGTATCACACATCATTATACCACAGAAGCAGAGAGGGGGTGTCATTGACACCCCCTCTCCTATTTGAATCTGCATTGGATCAGTTACCGTACTTCGCTATGATTTCTTTCTTGTCCATGCCCAGGATACCGTATTTTGCTCCGATCTTTCTGAAGGCTTCAACACACTTGTCAAGGTGTACTTTCTCATGAGCTGCTGAAAGCTGAACACGAATTCTGGCAGCACCAGCAGGGACCACAGGAAAGAAGAAGCCAATTACATAGATACCCTCATCATACATATCTCGAGCCATGTCGTTAGCCAGTTTGGCATTGTACAGCATTACAGGTACTATTGGAGTCTCTCCCGGTCGGATGTTTAGACCGGCTTCCTCCATACCCTTCCTGAAATATTCTGTGTTCCATTCAAGCTTATCCCTGCGCTCTGTAGAGGCAGTTATCAGATCAATAACCTTGATCGAGCCATTGACTATCGGGGGTGCGAGGGAATTACTGAAGAGGTATGGGCGGGCCTTCTGACGACACAATTCAACCAGCTCTCTGCGACCGGACACACACCCTCCGGAAGCACCTCCCAGCCCCTTGCCGAAGGTTGTGGTGATAAGATCAATCCCGTCTATGACGTCAAAATGCTCATGAGTTCCACGACCTGTTTTCCCTATGAATCCGGATGCATGTGAATCATCAACCAGAATCATAGCATCGTATTCGTTACAGAGGGCGACCATTTCATCAAGAGGTGCAAGATCGCCGTCCATGGAGAAAACACCGTCAGTAACTACCAGCCTTGTTCTCCTGTTCTGATGGAGTTCCAGCTTCTTCCTGAGGTGTTTCATGTTCATATGCTTGAATGTATCGTACTCCGCTGAGCATAAGCGAATACCATCAACCAGTGATGCGTGAATCAGCCTGTCCGCAATAATAACATCATCCTGACCGAGTATGGCCTCGAAGACACCGGAATTGGCATCCATGCATGAAGGAAAAAGGAGCGTATCCTCCATACCCAGAAATACTGAAACCTTGTCCTGCAGTTCTCTGTGGATGTCCTGAGTACCGCAGATAAATCTCACAGAACTCATTCCGTAACCGCGGGTATCAAGCCCTTCGTGAGCAGCCTGAATAACATCGGGATGACTGGAAAGTCCAAGGTAATTATTTGCACAGAAGTTCAAAACCTTTTTGTGAGCAGCACCCTCGGGGTATTCAACCTCAATTTCAGCATCCTGTTCAGAACAGATGAATCGCTTCTCTTTGTAAAGACCATCATCCTTGATTTTCTCAATCTCATTCGTGAACAGTTTTCTAGTATCGTTTGAAAACGCCATTTGTCATCTCCTCCAAACTATCCCACGTGCTTATTTACGAGATCACATATGGAGTTGACCGTATCAAACGCTTCTGGAGTCGCTTCTTCATCCGAAAGTTTAATGCTGTACTTGTTCTCAATGAATCTCTTGAGAGACACCATGGAGAAACTGTCGACTATACCAGAGGAGATAAGAGGAGAATCGAAGGATACCTCATCTTCTTCATCTTCATCAAGATATTCATCAACTATGTACTCCAGTACGATATTTTTCATCTCATCCATTTCAGATCCTTTCTGTTCTACTTTTAATCGTCGGAAAGGCTTGATATGTCACCAACCTCTTCACCCCATTCAATTGCCTTCAGATACCTTCTTACTATCTTGCCGGAACGTGTTTTGGGAAGTTTATCCATGTATTCGATCTCTTGCGGCATCGCAAGCGGAGAAAGCCTTTTCCTGATAAAATTCATGATATCCAATTCAAGATCATCGGAAGGTTCGTACCCCGGTTTCAGCGTAACAAAAGCCTTTA
>DAOWAG010000126.1 GCA_030634715.1 Candidatus Aegiribacteria sp.
GACATATTCATCCTCATTCATTCCGGGCATTGAATCCATCATAACATCACGCATTAGACGGCCCATTTCGGGAATGTTGCCAAGACCTGGAAAAGGACTCATCCTTTTCGTCTCCAGCAAAATGCGTCTCTTTTCCCTGGCTCTTGTTGCCGGTGATTCCATTTCCCTTCTCTTCCGCTCACCTTTCGTAAGTGCATCCAGAAGTTTTGCGCCATCGTCGGCGCTTATCTTCCCGTCAGAAACCATCTGAAGGATCTCTTTTTGTTCTTCGCTCATGATTGCTCCTTTCATTTTGTGAAATATTGTAGGAAATATATAAAATATTCTTTATATTTTGTCAAGTATTAGTTTTCATAGTGACATATTCTCTGTGTTCTTCAGGGACCTGGATATTCATCATTGACAGTGACCTTTACATTCTTATATTCGTTGGAACGTTAGTATGTAAGGAGAGTCATGAATAAATCCGAATTCTTCGAAAAGATGTCAGTGATAGGCAAAGCCCTCGATTCACCGGAAAGGTTGAGGATTCTGGACAGCCTGAGTCAGGCGTCAAGATCGGTAGAGGATCTTGCATTGGTTCTTGACCTGCCAGTCCGGACTGTCTCTCATCACCTGCAGAAACTCAGGGCGTCGGGATTCGTATCCTTTATCAAAGATGGACGTCATTCCATTTACTCGGTTTCCTGCGAAGGTGTGATCAAGCTTTTAAGCAATCTCAAAAATCTTTCAGCGGAGCTTCTGCCTGATATGAAACTCCATATGAGGGAGCTTGAATCCACCCGCGTGAAATTTGAATGCCCCGATGGCAGAAACCTCGAAGAGATGATCCGAACAGGTGAAGTAACTGTGATAGATGTCCGGAACAGAGAGGAATACTTTTCCAGGCACCTCCCGGGTGCTGTATCCGCCCCACTTGATGAGTTAGATGAGTTTATATCAGGGTTTAATGGCAGGGGGATTGTGCTCGCGTACTGCAGTGACATCTTCTGTGACCTTGCAGATAGAGCCGTTGCGAAAATCAGAGATGCAGGCTACACTGCCTTCAGGCTCGAGGACAGTGTAACGGATAGAATAGCGGACAGTTAGAAGAATCAGAAACTAAGTTTAACAGAAAGGAAACTAAAATGAAAACAAAGTTAATACTTACGGGAATTGCCGGTTTTATACTTGGAGTGCTGTTGACAGGAATCATTGGCATTACCGCAGCTCCCGGGATGATGATGAATGAGAATGAGAGTAATTACTCTTTCGATGAAACGGTCGAGATGATTCAGGCTGAAGCGATTGAAGCAGGCTGGAAGGCACCGGCAGTCCACAATATTAGAAATTCGGTTGCAAACGGCAGCTTCGATGTGGCTCCTGTCACAGTAATAGAGCTCTGCAAGGTTGACCTGGCGGGACAGATTCTGTCCGACGATGAATCCAGGATTGTAAGTTCGATGATGCCCTGCAGAGTCGCGGTATACGAAGACGAAGAAGGAAGAGTAATAGTATCCCGAATGAATACCGGTCTTGTCAGCAAACTTTTCGGAGGGAACGTCGAGACCATCATGGCCGATGCAACCGCTGAGACTGAACAGATAGTAGGCTCTGTCCTCAACTAAATTTCAAATAAGGGGCTGGCATTGTCAGCCAGCCCCATCCTATCAGTACAATATTAATCACATCATCGCAGCAGAATCACGCGTGCAGTCATATATGTGCCACCACTGCTTAATCGAGCCATATAGACACCGGAGGGAACATCCCGCCCCGGATGCCACTGAAGCCTGCTCAATCCAGATGCATCCATGCAAGCCATTCTGTGTCCGGAGAGATCATAGATATCCATTGTTGCAGATGACAGTTCCGGCAGCAGGAATTCGACTGCTCCCCTGGCAGGATTAGCAATCGGTGTAAATGAATGCAGTACAGGATTTGCAGGTTCTATACCTGTTGAGCTAGAGCCGGTGAAAATTCCGGTGTTTCGAGCATCCACACCCCGCATTGGCCAGTCAGATCGATCTGAACCTACTGAACCGTCAGTATCCCACGCATAGACCCAGCCGTCCCATGTAGCTGCAACAAGCTCGTAATATCCGTCACCGTCTATATCTCCGGCACTAACTCCGGAGATCGAGGGAGCTGACATGCTTTTGGGGTATCCCGAAACGGTAGCACCATCGGAGGAGACAGCGTAAAGCTGACCACCATCCGTTACAAAGCAGATCTCCTGAACACTATCATCATCCACATCCACCACAGTTGGAAAACCTTTGGGCCAGTTTGGAAGGTCAAAGGGCCAACCACTAAGAGGCGCTCCAGTTGCCAGATCGATTGCCCAGGCTCGATAATTACCTCCCAGATGATTGTCGAAGGCCAGGAGTTCTGGCGTACCGTCTCCTGTAATATCACCCAGCCCGAGGTAGAAGAGCTGACTGCTTGTGGCAACGGTTATGGGAAATCCCGAAACTTGGGTGCCGTCATGATGATGGGCGACCGCATAGGATGCGGAGCCTGTCCAGTAACCCAGGATAATCTCCAGATTACCGTCAGCGTCCAGATCCACTGGAATCGGTGAACCGTTCATAAGGTAGCCGCTTCCTGGAGAAAATAAGCCAACAGGATATCCAGCCTGTTCTTCGCCAAGTGAATTGAACAGGTGAAGCCTGAACTCACCATTGAAGAGTGTCACCGCAAAGAACTCATCCTGAGCGTTATCATCAACATCTCCGAAGTAGAGATTCAGTATCTGCTCGTCTGGGTCTAAATCGGTGGTGAATTTAAGATTCCCAAGGTGATCCAGACAGGATATTCGGTAGTAAGCTCCGGTATTCCCCAGGGTATGAGCTGTCCAGGCTTCCAGATAGCCGTCACCATCCGAGTCTCCCAGCACGAAGGGGATATTAAGAGCATTGGAGGATTCATCCGGTGCTGTCTTTGGAAATCCTGTCATGTCCGTTCCATCATCATTCCTGCCGTTGAAAGTCCACATGTGAGCACTGCCGGCGTACCAGTCCCTTTCGGACCAGAGGATCTCAACAGTCCCGCTGGTGTCCACATCCGCGCAGGAAGGTCCGGGCAATTGAGCATTTGTGCCGTATCCCATATATGCCATCTCACTGGTGGGCCATCCTGGCAGGAAGCTTCCATCCCCGCTGAGCCCGAATGTTTCACCGCCAGTGAGGAATATCTCGGAGGCTCCATCGCCATTAATGTCAAACAGAGTAGGTGTGTAGGGGAAACCTGCTCCCGGAGAACTCAGGTTCACCGGCCAGCCATCGCAAAGATCCTGTTGATCTGTCACGTCATGCAGTGGTGCTGTGTTCACATGCAGATAATCGATATCAGCAGATTCGTTCTGCTCAGGAAGATCAATCCATGTTAAACACTTCTGCGGCTCGGCATAAGCTCCAGCCATAATCGCTGTAAGAAATATCATAATTAACCATTTGCTCACAATTGTTTTCACGAAGTTCCTCCCTCATTAAAAAAGACCTGACCTGATGAGACAGACCGAAAGATGATTGGTGTTTCCCTATCGCAACAGTGTACTTACATACTTCACTATATACCATACTTCATACTGTTGCGGAATATAATGGCAGGTTAACTATTACATAAGCAGGATGACCGGTGGAATAGATGTGTAGTGATCCAGCGGGTTTGTAACTTGACTGCTCCGTGGTAGTATTGTAGCTAAGTCAGAAGGTGCTGGAATAGAATATTATTATCTGTTAGGAGAATTCAATGTCAAATTCGGGTACGGGCAGGAATAGAAAACTCAGGATCTTGCTCGTTTTTGCTCTGGTCATAGTCATAGCAGGAGGGCTCGGTTACAGATACAGGGGAGCTATCAGGTTAAAGATGCTGGATGTGCTTCATTCCTTCGACGACGAACCCGCTGCGCCGGATTCGCTCGAATGGATGGACGAGATGCCCCCCGGCTGCTGGTGGCCTGCCAGAGATCTCTCAGATGAAAGTCCTCTGACCCAGGACCAGCAGGAACAGATTGACCGGATACAGTCACTGGGCTACCTCTCGGGGTACGAAGATGCGCCTTATGTTGCAGGAGTCACCATCCTGAGGGAAGATGCGTACCCGGGTTACAATATTATTATCTCGGGGCACGGTCCCGGAGTGACAATGATCGACATGGAGGGGAATCAGGTCCACGATTGGTATACTCCTGAAGTCTCCCTCTACGGTATATGGCCCGATGCGCAGGACAAGACTATCCCTGTGGATTTCTGGAGAAGAACCCACCTTGAGGAAGATGGCGACCTTATCGTCATGGTGGAATGCGGAGGGGTAGTGAAAGTTGATAAAGATTCCAATCTGTTATGGGCAAGCGAGTTCAACGGAGCTCATCACGATATCTGCGTGAGCGACATTACCGGTGACATTTATGTGATAAGCCGCAACATACATATCAATCCCGAGTATAGCTCCACCGAGCTGCTTATTGAGGATTATGTCTGTGTGCTGGACTCCATGGGCAACGAGATCGAGATATTCTCTATCCTCGACGCTATCAAGAACTCCCCTTATGCCCCTATTTTAAGGAGGATGCCGTCTTCAGGTGATGTTCTTCACACTAATACCATTGAACTCATAGAGGAGGGGGACCTGCCCGAAGGCTACGCGGGGCTTCTCAGAGAAAATTCTCTCATTCTCTCCATGCGAACCATCGACCTGGTCTGCGTTATCGACCTGGAAACCAGAACTGTCTACTGGGCTGAA
>DAOWAG010000163.1 GCA_030634715.1 Candidatus Aegiribacteria sp.
CAAGGAACACCAGCTTGAAAGGAGTAAGGCTTCGAAGAGACAGTTTAAATGCGGTTGATGCTGTGGACCACAACAGCACAGCAACAATCGCAAGTAGTCTGGATTTCTTCCAGTAAACACTCTTCATATTTCTCCATTTTCACGTTCCACTTAATCTACAATATGTTAGACGTCTCCCACAGTAAACCAGTCCCGAGTCCGGGCATAGTATTCCATATCTGGATATACCGCAGATTACTGATTGTCTTTGATATAGCGCAATATATGGGTTATTATGGCCCTGTCAGACACAAGATGTGGTGTTTTCTCACTTGACGCAGAGTAGTCAGAGAATATTATCGACAGGGGGAAAAGCAGATCCGGTGATATTATCATTATCACGATTGTATTCTACCTTGTAAGTAACAGAAAACAGCAGATTTCAATTTAGGAGTCTGCGCTTTAATGACCGGGGTAACAATGGACTGGCTGATTCGCAAGCGTGACGGCAAAATAATCAATTTCAGCAAGCTGAAGATTGAGAAGGCGATCGAACGCACACTGAAAGCATCATCAACAGATTCTGATGCTTCCGAAATCACGGATCAGGTTGAGGCAGCATTGTATATGAACTTCTTCAAAACCGGTTCAATTCCTACGGTTGAGCAGATACAGGATTTCATTGAAGAAACTTTTGTGCTTCGCAAACTGACTTCCGCTGCTCGTGCATTCATCCTTTACAGAGAAAAGAAAAGTGAAGCAAGGGATGTTGACCATCTTCTGAGCGGAATGGCAGGAGCTGTTTCAGACTATATCGGCAGAGATGACTGGAGAGTAAAAGAGAATTCCAATATGAATTACTCCCTCCAGGGTTTGAATTTCTTTCTGTCATCTTCAATCACGAGGAGATACTGGCTCAGTAGAACCTATACTCCCAGAATTCGCGAACTCCAGGAGAACGGTGATTTTCACATACATGATCTGGGAATACTTGGACCGTATTGTGTTGGCTGGGATCTCCTGACACTGCTGAAGGAAGGATTCAGGGGAGCAAGGGGAAAAACCGAATCAAATCCGGCCGGTCATCTCAGAACAGCGCTCGGGCAGATAGTGAATTATTTCTATACTCTACAGGGAGAGGCTGCCGGGGCACAGGCCTTCTCGAATTTCGATACACTTCTTGCACCATTCATCAGGTACGACAAGCTGGATTACACTCAGGTCAAGCAGGCTTTTCAGGAATTCCTTTTCAATATTAATATACCGACCAGAGTAGGATTTCAGGCTCCATTCACGAACATCACAATGGACCTTAAACCCTCGAAGATTCTCTGTGATCAGAATGTAATAATCGGCGGTAAAGAGAAAGACGCGGTGTACGGTGATTTTCAGGCGGAAATGAACATGATAAACCACGCATTCGCTGAACTCATGATGGAAGGTGACTCAAAGGGAAGAATCTTCACTTTCCCGATACCCACTTACAACCTGACGAAAGATTTCGACTGGGATGATGAAAACCTCAAACCGATGTGGGAGATGACCGGAAAATATGGTGTTCCTTACTTCAGCAATTTTGTTAATTCAGACATGGATCCTGATGATGCAAGGAGCATGTGCTGCAGACTGCGCCTTGATAACAGAGAGCTTCGAAGCAGAGGGGGCGGATTGTTCGGTTCAAATCCCCTGACAGGTTCAATTGGTGTTGTTACGATAAACCTTCCCAGGATCGGGTACACATCATCTGATGAGGAAGAATTCCATGACCGTCTTTCATCCGTAATGGAAGCTGCCAGAGAATCACTTGAGCTAAAGCGTGATCTGATTGAAAAACTAACGGATAAAGGTCTTTACCCATATACAAGTCATTATCTGCGCAGCATCAAACATGAGCAGGGGAAATACTGGAGCAATCACTTCTCGACTATCGGACTAATCGGCATGAACGAAAGCTGCATGAATTTTCTCGGGAAGAGTATTACTACCGAAGAAGGACGATTGTGGGCACTTTCGATTCTTGAATTCATGAGAGATAAGCTGTCAGAGTTCCAGGAGGAAACAGGCAACCTGTACAATCTTGAGGCATCCCCTGCGGAGGGCGCTTCCTACAGTCTGGCCAAAAAAGATATGAAGGAATTCCCTGACGCGTATTTCATGGGCAGTTCAGACCCATATTACACTAACTCTGTTCACCTGCCTGTAACAGAACAGATGGATGTTTACGCTCTGCTTGAGCATCAGGATCCTCTCCAGACAATGTTTACTGGAGGAACCGTTGTTCATATTTTTATAGGTGAAGCAATTACAGACTGGAAAATGGTTCGGAAACTGGCAAAATCAATTGTTACAAGATTCCATCTGCCATATTTCAGTTTTACTCCCACTTTTTCCATCTGCCCTGTTCATGGCTATATTGCCGGAGAACATTTCCTGTGTCCGTATCCACACAGCAAAGAGGATCTTGCTGAATTCGGAGAAATCGTTGACACAGATGAACAGCTGCCCGAGGGCAGCTACAATGAAATTGATGAAAACCATTTGGAGAAACAGAGAAGTCTGTTTCTCAACATCGGAAAGGTTCAAACAAATGTCTGAAGCCAATGGGAAAACACGTATAAAGGCAATCAGAACAGAAGTATATTCAAGAATT
The DNA here is from genome assembly GCA_030634715.1 of Candidatus Aegiribacteria sp. The sequence goes on from DAOWAG010000163.1 coordinate 2,630, forward strand.
GTAGGTTATTACAGACCTGTCCAGAACTGGAATCGCGGAAAAAGGGAGGAATTTTCTCAACGGGAGTATGTCACTCTCGAGAAATCGGATCAAAAGGTAGCTAATTGATTCGATCCCTTACAGGGACCAGCCTGATTGAGTACCCTGAAAAAATAGCAGCCATCGTTTTCATAGGTGGATGTAATCTTCATTGCCCATTCTGTCATAATCCTGAACTGGTCAGACCAGATATGCTCGAGGAGGAATTTGGTCTTTCGCATGAAACTGTGTTGAAGGAACTGTCTGAGCGTGAAGGTTTCATTGAGGCTGTCTGCATAACAGGCGGTGAACCGCTGATCTACAGCCGCCTTTTCGAACTGGTCGAAAGTATCAGGAAACATACCTCTCTTTTAATCAAACTTGACACGAACGGAACCAGACCAGAGGAACTTGAAAATATCCTTGAGTTTATCGACTACGTCGCAATGGATCTGAAAAGCTCCCCTGCAAAGTATTCGACAGCCACTGGTGAAAAAGCGGTTTTTGCAGATGTTAGCATGTCAATTGACATAATAAAAACACTGCCTGAGTATGAATTCAGGACAACGATGGTTCCTGGCATTGTCGATGGAGATGATGTTATAGAACTGCTTAGAAAAATCGCTCCAGTAAAGAAATATGTACTTCAGGGTTTCCATTCTTCTAAAACACTATCTAATGATTTCACGGGTATGGCCTCTTACCCGAAAGGTTATCTGGAGGATGTTGCGGAGAACATCAGGAATCTGGGATTCGCGCAGAGCGTCAGCATCAGGTTTTAGACATAGTCCTAATCCTGATCAGGATATCTGAATCTTCGCGGTAACCCTTCATAGATGAGAGAAGTCCACGCAATGATCCCTCTATCATTTCTGCAGGAAACTTCCCAACCTTCAATGCTCTACCATCAACAGCGATCTCAATTCTCCCTGGAGCATAAAAACACTCCTCTTCCCTCCTGTCACCTTTCAGAATCGCTTCCGCCATTCGCAGGCAATCCATTCCGCATCTGTCACACTCCTCTTCAGTTTTCTGCGGCAGAAGATTAAAAGTGTTTCTGTATATAGCGGCATAATCCGTATCTTTGCCATCAGCTTGAAATGTTGCCAGCACGAGTGAAGATCCGTAAGTTACTTCTCCCCCGCAATCAACAATAGGAGCGATCAGCTCACTGTCAGCCGGAATGATTGCAATATCGGGAGGCATTGATTCAAGCAAACCCTTAATGGATGACTCTCCCGGATATGTTGCTTCGTAGATACCGGACTGATTTGTGGATATCTCGCATATTATCCTGTCAGATAGAGCCTCGCAGAATCTGGAGATGAATTCTCTCCTCATTACTGGCTCCCCTTTCGCTATCAGACACTTCATGGAATCTCCTTCTCAGAAAACATGAACAGCACTAGCCTTGAAGGATATATGCACATCCTGGCCTTCTGTCAGATTCAGTTCGGATA
>DAOWAG010000049.1 GCA_030634715.1 Candidatus Aegiribacteria sp.
ATGGTATCCGGGCCAGCCCATGTTCGAGCTCCGCAGACCGATGATCGGAGTCGAAGGTGTTTCTGGTGGTGCTGATCTGCTTCTCTCGAAAGACCTGAATCCGATTAGATTCCATCTCAACGTTGGTTACCATTATTACAAACAGCATTTCGAGTTTACCGATTACAGGTATACTTCATCCGGCTGGACCGACAGCACAAACGTGGATATGTATCTTGAGGATCCTGTCACGCACCTCGCAGCTGGTTTTGAATACCCCCTGGAAAAAGTCACGCTTTTCACAGAAGTTGAATGGCGTCACTTCATGAAAAGGGACTTTGAAGATGGTGACGGAGAGAACTTCGATGACTGCATTACAATCTCTCCCGGCGTCAGGATACCCACAAACAGTGGAATTGCGTTCGATATAACCGGTTTCTTCACAACAACTGATTTCGATGCTGAATACAATGACCTTGGACATAGCATTTATCAGAATGGCGGAAACCCGACGGACGGTGAGAGGGCTCGCTACGCGCCATTCCCGGAGGGTTACTCTCCCAAATGGGGTATTGGCCTTAACGTCATGTATTCGAGTGATCTCCGAAAAGGTCCCGGCACTGCCATTATGGCCGGTACCGTTACCGACGCTGTTACAGGTGAATTCCTCGCAGCAACGGTTGCATTCCCGGGAACCGCTATTGAACCTGCAGCTTCTGATGCTGAAACAGGTTTCTACACTGCAGAGCTTCCTGAGGGAAGTGTTTCTGTAGCGGTCAACGCAAATGGCTACATCGGAACCAGTGAAACTGTACAGGTTGCCGGCGGACAGGATTTCTCAAGGGATTACGCTCTCCAGCCGGAACCCGGCACGATTGTTGGAAGTGTTACTGATATTGAGACAGGGCTGGCAGTCTCAGCAGCAGTTTCTGTATCAGATGTTCCAGCAAGCGTACTCACAGGTTCAGATGGTCTTTACAGTGTTACTGTACCTGAGGGTGACTGGACTGTTACCGCTACTGCCGATGGTTATCTTGGAGCCACTGCTCCAGCTGCAGTCGCCAGCGGTGAAGCTGTTACAGTCGATTTCAAGCTCCAATCCGTATCTTTCGAGCCGGTCTACTTCGATGTTAACGTTTACAGCATCAAGTCTGAGTACACTGGTCTTCTTGATGAGATAGCGGCTGAAATTATTGCGAATGATCTTGTTGTACAGATCTGTGGTCATGCTGATTCCGATTACACACCGGAATTCAACATAACTCTCAGCGAAAACAGAGCAAAGGTTATTTACGATTACCTGGTTGATCATGGAGTCAGCGCCGGTAGTCTTTCAACAATCGGTTACGGTGAAGACAGACCAGCTGTTCCCAATACTTCAGATGCGAACAAAGCTCTCAACCGTCGTGTTGAGTTCGTTGTTCTGTCTGTAGGAATGAACTAGCCGGAAGTTTTGAGCCAGGTTCTTATGGGGCGGGTCTTCGGACCCGCCCTTTTCAGTCTCTATTAAGAGTGCCTGTCACTATTATTGCTGCGGTGGCGATCAGGAGAGCCACCTTTGCGCCAAGCAGTGGAAACAGTACGAGGGGGATGAGAAGAGCAGCTGCAGCGCTGCCCCCATGTTCTGCCAGGTCCAGCAAGCCTATCCTTCGAGTGTCTCTCGCCCTCAGACGTGTTACCGCTACAGGAAAAGCTCCACCGCTTGCTGCACCACAAACCCCGGTTCCTATGAGAAGCAGTATTGTGAGCAATTCACCGCCAAGAAATCCCTGATCATATGAGTACAGTACAAGAACAGAAAAAAGGGATGAGATTCCTGAGAGAACAACCAATGGTCTGAGATTAACGAATACTCCTCTCTCCTGTCCGAGAGCGCCAATAGCTCCCCCAGCCATAAAAACACCTGTAATAGCACCAACCATTACCCATGAGTGACCGGTAACAGCTTGAATTGCTACCAGAGCGATGACCTCAACAGACAATCCGGCAAATCCCACCATTCCCAGTGCGAGAGCGGGTTTAACTTCTCCACTCAGAAACGCTGCAGCAATCATTATCATTAAGCATAGACCGGCAATGGGAATCGTAAGGTTGAGTTTTTGATCATTACCCACCCTTACATCCCACAACTCACAGGCAATCCTGAAGCCCTCCGGGTGAAGATCCTCATTATAACGGGTGGAAGCAGTATGAACCTGCTCTTCAACAGCATACAATCTCAAATGTGACAGATCAAATGGGAGTGTGCCTGAATTGACAAAAACACCTGATGCTCCAAGGGAATCCATTCTGTCCGCAAGTGCCGAACCTTCAAATGATGGTTCCATACCGTTACCCGCCATAAGCACAAGGCCTGAAGAAGGCAGTATCCTGCTCCACTGGAATGCACTCTCCGCAGCCAGGAGTATGGATTTAGCCAGTTCAGCTTCAAGCGGATGCAATCTGTTTATCCCTCCAGGAAGGCGGATAGCCACAGCACCATCCTCAGTAAGCCTGCCTGACAGCAGCTCGAAAAACTCTCTGGTGAAAAACCTGTTAGAGAGAAGGGTCAAAGGCTGACCGGTAGACACGATTACAAGATTCCAGCGCTCATCATACACAGAGAGAAAACGTCTTCCATCCCCAGCTTGCGTACCATCAGGATATTCAGCTATGTAGCATAATGTCTTGTCGGGAACCACAGTCACAATACTGTCTACGGTTGGCCATTCCGATATGATCCTCGCCTCTTCCGGAGAAGAACCTATATAGAGGACACGGGATGGCAGAACTGTGATAAGAGGAACTGTAACAATCCCTTCCGCAGATTCCAGAGAAGGCCATGTAGCTTGCAGCAAACCGCTGCTGTAAATTGCAGGCTGACCTGACCGGGTTCCGGTAATCACCTCTCCGTATGGTGACGAATGGATACTTATACTGTCATAGTCTTTGAAGGATTCTCCGCCAAGCCAGATTCCAAGCGAAGCAGGCGCGCTGAACAGCAATCCGGCCAGAAGAACAGTTGAGACAATCAGTCCGGGAACTGGTCTTCTACAGAGCAATAGACCGGAAACAGAGACAAGGATGCAGACAGCAAGCATTTCAAAAGCGAGCAGATGTGGTGAAAGAAGGATGAATATCCCGCCACCGACTGCAGCTCCGAAGGCTTCAAGAGCATATACTTTTCCGGGTCTGAAAAAGGCAAATGGCTGCACGAACACCAACCCGCCGATGAATCCGACAGGGAGCACAGAGAGCACAACAGGTACTATCTCCATCCTGGCAGCAATCACCTGAAAAATCCCAAGAATGGGAAGCAGAATTATACCCGTTACCCATAAGAGGCTGTGCCTGGAAGTCCTTCCGCCAACTGCCGCACCAATACCGGATCCGGCAATCCATGACGCAAGGACGATTCCGGATGTCAATTCCGCCTGATGATGACCAAAAAGAGATTCTCTTAATACCACTGCTTGAACAATGACAGAAAGTAATCCCCCTGCAAAAGCAGCCAGCACAGGCAGATATTTATCCTCAGTCTTCTGAATCAGCCTCATCTTCTCCAAACACCTGAGCCTGAAAACGGTAGAGTGTAACTTCGCCAAGATAGGCGTCAGGACTCAATCCGGCTTTCAGACAGACACCCTCAAGAAACTCCTCTCTGTTCCAGCCCTGTTCAACCGGAACCTGTGGCAGAAGAACGCCGCTTCTGTTTCGGGCGGATATCATCAATCCATCCGTTCCCACTCTTACATCATGCCAGTCCTCAACTATCTGCAGAGGTGTAAGAACGGATATTTCGTACTCAAGATAAGGAAACTCACCCGGCGTTACCGGCAAAAAGCGCGGATCTTCCATCGCAGCTGATCGAGCCATTAGCGATACTGTCTCAGCAATAGGCCGAATAGGTCTCATTGAGCCAATACAGCCCCTGAGACGACCGTTTCTCTTCAAAGTCACGAAGGCTCCGCGTGGAGTCAACAGCTCCAGGGGAATATCATCGGGCAAGTTAAATCCGGTGTTTTCAACCGCTGCCTTAACTGACGCAATTGCAATCTCAAGGAGTTCTTCTCTTCCTTCTTCTGAAATACTCCAAACCGACGGTTCAGGTTCTGATGATTCAAAAGAAATCGAAGCGTACCCGACAACTCGCGATTGGTCTCCAGAGACAGAAGCACTTGTTGTGCTTGACAGCAGTTCAGATGTAACTCCGGGATAAAGACCGGTATAAGCCATGATCAGAGCAATTGGAAGCCTTCCACATGCAAAAGTATCAAGCCCGGAGGGAAGTTTCTCTTCAGAGGTGACCTGAAGGAATTGATTCATGTCACCACTCAATATCGCTTCTACAGTAAGAGAATCAACAATTTCAGCCAGACTCTCGGCGGGATAATGGGACAGATCACTGCTTGCAAGAACAAGCACTTTTTCATTGTACGCTTCCGCGAGGATTAACTCGGCCATGTATTGCAGGTCATTGGCTCCTGCATTACCAATCACGATCGGTACTATCCTGAAACCGGGCTCCATTGATCTCTGAAGAAACGGGATCTGAACTTCCAGACTGTGCTCCTCCTCGTGAGCGGCTGGAACAAAAGCGGCTGCGGGATGTGAATCCCTCAGTCTGTTAGCGATATCTGATGCAACAGGCACGCTTCCAAGAGGAGTAATGTAGGAATCTCCATCGAATACGGACATTCCCTGGAAGGCAACTCGGTGTGAAGGTCCGATGAGAACCACCACATCATATTCATCCTCATCAATAAGGCTGTAGAAATCCGCTGCTGTACCACCACTGTAGACATATCCCGCATGTGGGACAACACCCGCTATTACTGCTCCGTCGGTACTCCGGACTACTGAAGCTTCGAGCAGTGTGTCCACCATACTGCTCAGTTCAACAGGGTCCGACGGATAGAACATCCCGGAAACAGCTGGCGGTCTTGCTCTACCTGTACCGGGCACTTCTTCTTCTCCAGGAGTACTGTTCCCGCAGGCAGCGAACAGTATTATTGTGAATATCAGTAATGCTCTCATCCCGCAAGCTCCCTGTAGTAATCAGCTCGTTTCCTGGAAGTTTTCTTTACAGTCAACTCCTTTGTTTCCTTATCATCCGGTATCCTGCGGTCTTTGATCGCTACAGCAGCGCTGAACAACATGAATACAATTCCTGAAAGAAACTTTCTCCTGCTGATTCTGTTATTCATTACTCCTCCATTCCATTCCATACCCCGGCTACAGGGTTTGAACAGCTGAAACACTTTCCATTTTCAATTCTGTTCTCCTCAATGATATATCCCTGCCTGCTGACGAGAATTTCGTTGCATACAGGACATGTTGTTATCATTCCTTCCTCCGTAACTGCGTTCCCAACGTAAACATGATGAAGACCAATCTCAAGAGCTTTTTCTCTTGCCCTCTGTAATGTGGACAGAGGAGTAGGGGCCAGGTCAGTTAGTCTGTACATGGGAAAAAATCTTGAGAAATGAAGCGGTGTATCGGCACCGGTGTTATCCAGAACCCAACGAGCAAGCTCTTCCAGCTCTCGAGGGTCATCATTTAATGTCGGTACAATAAGATTCGTTACTTCAACCCAGGTTCCAAGTTCCTTCAGAGTGGTTATCGTTTCAAGTACAGGCTGGAGAGTTCCACCGCAAATATCTCTGTAATAACTGTCTGACATCGATTTAAGATCAACATTCGCGGCATCTATATATTCTGCAAGCTCAGCCAGGGGACCTGGATTAATGTAACCCGCGGTAACGAGGATGTTCTTCAGTCCGACCTGCTTTGCGAGTTTTGCTGTATCACGAGTGTATTCAAAATAAACAACTGGCTCCGTGTAGGTATAAGCAATAGCCTCGCAATTGTATGCGACTGCCTGTTCAATTACTGCCTCAGGGGGTAAATCGTATGGTGTAACATCCTCGGGAGCGGCCTGGGATATCTCCCAGTTCTGACAGAATTCACATCGAAGATTGCATCCGGCAGTTGCGATAGAGAATACGTCAATTCCAGGCATGAAATGAAATAGCGGTTTCTTCTCCACCGGATCAACGTGCACAGCGACAGGTCTGCCATACACAAGACTGACGAGTTCACCATCAACGTTCAGTCTTACACTGCACCTTCCCCTTTCTCCAGGAGCAAGGGTACACAAATGAGGGCACAGTACACACTGAACTCTGTTACTCACCAGGATCATCCTCCTGAGCATACCAGTCAGCGGTATGAAAAGTAATTAATCCACTCTCGAAGAGTTCCAGCATCCGTTCCATATTTACATTCTCGATCGGTTTTGCCCACGGACGGATCTCACTCCCGACCGTACGTACGAGAAACTGGAGCAGCCCTGAATCCGTGCTCTCCTGATCAGACCGTGATCCCTCAGGAACTGCTCCTGTCAGGATGAGGAACATCAACAGGAAAAGCGCAAGTATTTTCATTCTTCTCCCTGGTTTCAGTACAGATCAGGGAAGCCGGCGGGTGACAGTCCAATCCTCCACCGGAATTCCCATTCTCCATCAGTGTCTTCTGGATCGGATACCCATAAAGGAAAGATCACTTCAAGCATCGCTATTCGTACGGCTATTCCCGCGTTTAAGAGAATATCATCACCTGAGATATCTCCAAAGGAATCGCCGAGCCATCCAGCTCCTCCGAATATTTCAACAGGAAAGAACGGTAAAGGTAAAGGGAATCTCTGTTCAATCGAAAAGGCTGCTCTTCCTCGAAGAGTACTGTTCCAGTATCCTGGAAGCGCAGGTCCTGAGCGAACGAAATAATGCTCCAGAGGGGAAAGCGAACCATCCGGAGGGACAAATGCACCCATAATACCCTCTGCGAAGAGGGAACCACCGGGTCTTAAGAAACGCTGAGCTGGAGCATCACCGGTTATTCGGCCTGCATATATCCTGGTTCTGGTCAGATAATTACCCCAGAGTCTGCCTGTCAATTCCATACTGCCGTCAATCCTGGCGTAAGCCCCATTACTCCATTCCGGTGAAGCCAGTACACACAGATCCCCATTCCATGATAACCTGTAGTTTTGATCAGTCGCTGATATGCATGTTGTGAATTCAAAAGCGTTGCCATCCTCAACGTTCAAAGCGCCGTATACTGTTGTGTCCTCTACGCTGATCACATCAATATCAAACGAGATCCTGTAATGAGGATCGGTTGCGACTCTGCCACTCAGCAGATAATCAGCACCAAGAGAAGCCCTGCCGATTCCGTATCCTCTGGAAATTCCAGAAGACAGATAGATGCTTCGTTGATATTCCCGATACAGAGGCATATGAAAAGAAGCACCCCACGCTGAGTAACTCTCGCTTTCAAAGGGGATCGAGGCAAAAGCTGTCCAGGTGTAAGGGCCGCCCATATAGGATGGAATTGCTGATGACATGCATAGAATTTCAGCTCTCCATGAATGATCTGCATATGATGGGTATGGAAGAACCCACAGGGTGTGATGAGTCGGTCTTGGAAGAGGAAGGAACATCGGCTTAAGCTGACTGAGAACCGGGGAGGCGTTATTCCATGGTGCTCTGTCAGGCAAGCATAAAAAAGGATCTGCTATGGCGGTTTGCCAGTATCCAGAAACTGTGACTGTATCACTCAATCCAGGTGCAAGTGTGGTTGAAGTAATGAGGGAATCATTACCCGAAACAAAGAGCAGATCAAGCTCCACTGCGTGCGGAATATCACCTGTTACAATAATACTTGTTGAATCCGAACTCTGGATCAAGTTTTCAACAAGAATATCCGCGCTTTC
>DAOWAG010000185.1 GCA_030634715.1 Candidatus Aegiribacteria sp.
GCAATGGCAGCGACTGAAGCAAAGAGAAGAACACATCCTGCGTCATCGAGTGCAACAATACCGTACAGATGATCAACAAAAGGTCCTCTAGCCTTGAGTTCCCTTATTATTGCGACAGTTGCAGCAGGAGCTGTCGCCGATGCTATAGCTCCAAGGATGGCCGCGAATTCAAGCTGCAGACCGGTCAGGGCAAGACCACCTGTAACCAGAACAAAGGTACTGAAGAGCTGGAAAATGGTAATAATTACAATTGATTTGCCTATTTTTCTGAGTTTCTTAAGACTGAACTCACTGCCGATGACCAGAGCAATGATAGCAAGCGCGATTTCCGTGATTGAGGCAAGGGTTTCATCCAGGTCCCTATGAACAAGACCGATGCATGATGGACCAAGCAGTAATCCAGCCAGAATGAAACCAGTTATTGCCGGCAATTTGATTCTCTCAGCCAGTCTTCCCATGAAGTAGCTTCCGGTAAGCAGCATTCCTACACCGAAGACTATATGCTGGCTGAAAACCTCTCGCAGATTAAGAAATACTGTAAAGAAATCTGAAAACATCTAACCTCCCGAATAAGCCCTCAGAATAATTCTGTATTACCTTCGGGTCAACCTTAGCCTCAGGCTTAGTAAAAAGGATGGAAAAGCTATATATTCGGATGATTTGTGGAAACAGTGTTATTAATATTTATGAGAGGTTCAGATGACAGTCGAAGATTTACGCTCAGTTTACAAAAAAGCATTTGAGAGACTCACAAGACTCAAGGAGTGTCTTTGACTTCCCGGAGCTTGTTTCCAGTGAAAAGAAACTCAACAAAACCATGGCTAAACCTGGATTCTGGGATAGCAGGGAAGCCGCTCTAAAGACAATAGACGAACACAAGCAGATCCAGGCCAGAATCAGTCCCATTCGAGAAGTAGAGTCAAAACTTGAGAATGTGGAGATAGCAGTTGAACTGCTTGAAAATGATCCTGATGAAGAACTGGAAAGGGAATGCTCAGTTAATCTGACATGGGCGAATAAAAAGCTGGACAGGCTTGATTTCATGCAGATGCTGTCAGGCCCTAATGACAGGAATGATGCAATACTGACAATCCGGTCCGGTGCCGGTGGACAGGATAGTCAGGACTGGGCTGAAATGCTGATGAAGATGTACATTTACTGGGCTGAGAAGCAGGAATTTGATATTGAGATACTGAGTGTGAGTGAGGGTGGTGTAGAGGGTGGAATCAGAGAAGCTATTCTGTCAATAAAAGGGCCATGGGCTTACGGATATCTAAGTGCAGAAGGTGGAATCCACAGGCTCGTGAGAAAATCTCCCTTCGACCAGAATCATCGCCGACACACCAGTTTTGCTTCTATTTTTCCACTTCCGGATCTTGATGATACCATTGAGATTGAACTTAATGATGATGAAATAAGAGTAGATACATTCAGGGCAAGCGGAGCCGGTGGCCAGCATGTTAATAAAACAGATTCAGCTGTGAGAATGACGCATATTCCGACTGGAATCGCTGTCACATGCCAGAATCAGCGATCTCAGTTCAGGAACAGGGAAGTGGCAAGAAGAATTCTCCGGGCTCGCCTGTATGAACTTGAGCAGGAAAAACGCCGGGAGGAGAAGGCAGAGATGGAAAAAACAAAAAAGGATGTCTCCTGGGGCAATCAGATAAGATCCTATGTAATGCATCCATATAAAATGGTGAAGGATCACAGAACCGGTATGGAGACATCGAATATTGAAAATATCCTCTCAGGTGAAATACAGGAGTTCATTGAGGAATATCTCAGAAAGAGCGGTCAGTAATTATGAGTGATCATCAGCAGAAGCAAAGAAGAATCAAACTTGATAAACTGCGAACGGAATTTGAAATAGATCCATTTCCTCCAAGGAGCCATAAATCGCTTTCCATGATGGAAGTGAGGGATGGAGGAGAGACCGAGGAAAACGTATTCCTTACAGGAAGGATCACAGGGAAAAGAGAGCACGGCAAGACGGTTTTTGTTGATCTTCGCGACAGCACAGGTTCAATTCAGCTCTATTTGAGCAGGAATGTTCTTGATGAGAAAACCTGGTCTGTTGTCGAGCTTCTTGATCTTGGAGATATAATCCAGGTTAACGGGTCAATCTTCACAACCAGATTAGGTGAACTGACTGTCAAATGTGCTGATCTGACAATACTGTGCAAAAGTCTCAGACAGCTTCCTGTCGTCAAGGTTGACTCGGAGGGAGTGGCTCACGACGAGGTTACAGACAGTGATTATCTTTATCGGCACAGATGCGTTGATCTGCAGATAAATCCCATTTCCCTCGATAGATTCAAGAAGAGGAGCAGGATAATATCCTCACTCAGATCATACCTCGATTCAAACGATTTCCTGGATGTTGAAACTCCAGTAGTACAGTCGGTTTACGGTGGTGCTGCCGCGGAGCCGTTCAGAACGCACTACAGCAGTATGAACGAAGCATTCTTTCTGCGGATCGCTACAGAACTGTATCTTAAGCGGCTACTTGTTGGCGGAATTGATAGAGTCTATGAGCTCGGAAAAGATTTCAGGAATGAGGGTATTGACCGGACCCACAGCCCTGAATTTACACAACTCGAATTATACGAGGCATATGCGGATTACAATGTAATGATGACACGATTCGAGGAAATGATTATCACTGCCGCGGAGGCTTCGGGAATCGGATCAGATCTGGAATACCGGGGAACTCTGATTCATCTTTCTCCACCTTTCAGTAGGATCGGATTCCTTGACTCCCTGTCGATGGCGAGTGGAGAAGATCTCTTTTCCTGGGAAACGGAAGATCTTGAAGAACTCGCTCAGAAGAATAGCATTGCTACAAAAGCAAAAGACAGAATCACTCTGCTTGACAAGCTTTTTGATTTCTATGTGGCTGACAAAATTGAGCAGCCTACTTTTGTTGTTGATTATCCGGAGGCTCTGTCACCACTCGCGAAAAGTAAACCTGATTCACCGGGTGTTACAGAAAGATTTGAGGTCTTTGTGCTTGGACTGGAACTTGCGAATGCTTTCAGTGAACAGAACGATCCGGTTCGTCAGAGGAGAATTCTTGAGGAACAGGCTGAAGCCAGTGTTCATCGGGAGGGCTCTGTTGATGAAGATTTCCTTTACGCACTGGAAACAGGAATGCCTCCAGCCGGTGGGATGGGAATTGGCATTGATCGGCTCGTCATGCTTTTAACGGGAACCAGCAAGATCAGAGATACGATCTTATTCCCTAATCTGCGGCGGCAGAGCAAATGAATTTTTCCCTGATTCTGAGTATTGCCTGGAGACAGATACTGAGCAGATCAAATTCAGGCTTTGTCAGAACAGTTTCTCTTTTATCAATTGTCGGTATTGCCATCGGTGTAGCTGCATTGTTAATTCTCCACGCGTTTATGGATGGCTTCGCCGGGACCATCATGGAGCATCTCGCCGCAATTCAACCACCGTTGGAAGTGAGAGCACCGGGAGGATACCCTATTGAGGAAGCCGATCTCCTTTTTATGGAGAATCTGGTGGATTCGCTGGATGAACTTACAGGTGTCTCGGCAGTTCTGGAGAAAACAGTTGTAGCAGCCGGAAATAGTGGAGATGTTGCCGGGGTCCGGATAAGAGGAGTTGACTGGGATATTGAACCCCACTTGATTTCGAGC
>DAOWAG010000336.1 GCA_030634715.1 Candidatus Aegiribacteria sp.
GAAATTCACAACTACCGGTCTACCTTCAGATGATGTAAGTATGCTGTCCAGCGCATCCCTTACAACCAGAAGCAGACCCTGCGTAACGGATTCGCCGGTTACTTCGGGATGACCGGCATGTTTCAGCACTGGAATCAGAAAAACAAGAACCAGTGGAATCCAGAGATATGATCTGAGTCTTTGGTGATGCGCCATCAGTTTTTCTCCGGCTTTCGAACATCATGGTGGATAGCGCTGACCGGACAAGCAGTGATACACTTCGCACATCTGAGGCATTCAGCGGAATTCTGTTCTTTATAGATCGCGATATCAACAGGACAGACAGGTCTGCACCTGTCACACGATACGCAAGAGGAATCAACTCTCATCCTGAAGACGGAAACCTTCCCTGTAATGCCCCAGATAGCACCAAGAGGACATAATACTCTGCAGAAAGGGCGTTTCGAGGTAATCGACCAGAGCAGTACAAGCACAAGAACAACGGTCTTCCATGAGAACAGGAATCCAGTCTGAAAAGTCTCGCCCGCGTCAAACAGAACGAGAGGCCACCCGGCAAAAAGAGTACCTGAAGGACAGATAACCTTGCAGAACCAGGGATCTCCTCCTGCGCCGGGAACTGTTCTCAGAAACAGCGGAAGGAGAAACACAAAAATAAGAAGTACAGCGTATTTCGCGTCTCTCCATGAAGAGGGTATGGTTATTCTAGGAGAAGGAATCTTGTAAAGGAGTTCCTGAAGAAATCCAAATGGACAGGCCCAGCCACAGGCAATCCTTCCGGCAAGGAACCCTAATGTCAGGAGAAAACCGATTACACCGAGTAGGATAAGAGAATCAGGTCTTCCGGTGGTGATTCCTCCCAGAAAGCCCTCCGAGGATAGAATGTTCTGGACCGATCCAACCGGGCAGGCCAGCACACTTGATGGACATGAGTAACAGTGCAGACCGGGAACGCAGAACATCTTCGATTTGCCGGTGAAGATTGTCCCGTTGATCCAGCCCTGTAAATAAAGGTTGGAAAGAACAAGCGAAGCTACTTGAACAAGCCGGCGTGCTCTCTCTCTCACCATCAGCCAATTCCAATGCATTCAAGGCAGATGATCGCGGCCTTCTGCCAGATAACCAACGGATTACCCCATATGTAGCCGGAAACCATCATAAGTATGGCTGCCACAAGCAAAGACAATCGGATTGCTAGAGGAATTCTGTTCATATTCACCAACCGGAAAAGGAATTGGAGGCGGCGATCGGATTTGAACCGATGAATGGTGGATTTGCAGTCCACTGCCTTTCCACTTGGCTACGCCGCCTTTTATCGGGCATCAATAATACATATTCACGGTAAAGAGAACAAGACGGAGCTGATCAATCAACCCAGTCAAGGTTAATATAAAGCGAACCGGAATACGTCATTGGTCCGAAAGGAGTTGTTACGGTCGGCACCGCGGTAACAAGCACTCTTCCAAGATGATCCTCATCTCTCAGACCCGAGTCGATTCCACCAATCGCAAGTGCCAGATCTATGAATTCCAGTGGACCCATCGCACCCATGACAACAAACGCGTCAAGGCTGATATCCAGAGGCAGAATCACCGTTTCGCCAGATCCAGGAACTTCCAGTGCTTCGCTCATGATACCGGAGGCAACCCAGGTGGTGTCGAAAGAATCACCTGAATCTCCATCAAGGTAAAGATCCCATACGAGAGATGTAAGCGTCGCCGGTATGATATCAGGTCCGGTCGAACCATCATTGGGGTTGAAAATTCCAATATTCAATGTAAATTCCACAGGACAGCTTCCCGTCGCCCATATTGAAACCACTGCAGCAATCTGTTCAACTGAAAGATTCTCCAGACTGTCAAGCTGAATCCCGGCAACGTAAAAATTCTCGGTATTGTCAATCCTGAACTGACACCTTAAAAGAGTAAACGGATCATCCGGACTGCAGGCCACCAGAAAAGCGGCACTGAGAACAGTTAAAGTTACAATCGAAACAAGAATTTTCTTTCTCATGCATACTTCCTTTCAGGTAATCAAATATTAACAAGCATGACAACACATTCATTCTTGGAGGTGCCGGTAATCATGTTTTTGATGAAGTCTATTGTGGTGGAGTGTGCTGTGACTTATTAGAATACATATTATTTTCATACTGTCA
>DAOWAG010000200.1 GCA_030634715.1 Candidatus Aegiribacteria sp.
A
The DNA here is from genome assembly GCA_030634715.1 of Candidatus Aegiribacteria sp. Next base: position 2 of record DAOWAG010000200.1, read on the forward strand.
GAGAAGAGACCCTTGCAACTCTGATCGATGATACCGGTATCCCCACAAGGATTGCTAACGTACTGAAATCCGAAGGAATTAAAACCGTTAGCGATCTAATAGAGAAAACAAGCAAAGAAATACTTAATATTGGCGGATTTGGACCATCTTCACTTGAGAAGGTAAATGATGTTTTCAAGATGATTGGTTTTTCAATAGACGACTGAAATACAGTCATCGGGAGAGCGAGTTATGCGACACAGAAAAAAGATACCCAAGCTGGGCCGAAAACCTGATGCAAGAAAAAGGCTGCTTCGTAATCTTGTAACCTCATTGATAATTGAGGAGCGGATTACAACCAGCATGGGAAAGGCAAAAGCTGCACAGAGTGCGGCTGAAAAAATTATTACAAAGGGCAGAAATGATTCCGTCCACTCAAGAAGACAGGTTGCCGCATCTGTGTATGGCAGCAAGGCTGTTCAGAAGGTATTTAATGTTCTGGGCCCAAGGTATGTCGATCGCAATGGCGGATATACACGTCTGCTCAAGCTTGGACCGAGACATGGTGACGCAGCAGAGGTCTGCATTCTGGAACTCATCGATTCACCGGGCTCCGTTTCTGCTCCCGGCAAGGACAAGAAGTAGTAAGACGGTATCGCTTTGAGAAAAATAGCCGTTCTGACAAGCGGGGGTGATTCTCCCGGGATGAACGCATGCATCAGGGCTGCGGTAAGAAGAACTCTTAACCGTGGCCTTTCTGCTATTGGTGTCAGAAAAGGTTTTGATGGACTCATTGATGGAGATTTTGTGGGACTTGAATCAACGGATGTGAGCAACATCATTCAGCGTGGCGGAACGATTCTGCATTCCGCGCGGAGTGAGAGATTTCTGACCCCGGAAGGAAGATCTGCCGCTGCAGCCAACTTGAGGAATGCAAGTATCGATGGATTGGTCGTGATAGGCGGAGATGGCAGTTTCAGAGGGGCGGATATATTATCGGAAGAGCATGGAATTGCAGTTGTCGGCGTTCCGGCAACCATAGATAACGATATCTGGGGAACTGATCTGACAATTGGATTCTGTACTGCTGTCAACACCGCTCTTGAGGCTATCGACAAAGTCAGGGATACAGCTGCTGCACATGACAGGCTTTTCATTGTTGAAGTAATGGGAAGATCCGCTGGATTCATAGCCCTGGAAGTCGGAATAGGGTCGGGAGCTGAAGCCGTTCTGATTCCTGAGACTCCCACAGACCTGGATGCAATTGTCAAGAAAGTCAGAAAAAGAATATCCGTGGGACGAAGTTCCAACATACTTGTTGTTGCTGAAGGCGATGAGGCTGGAAACGCTTTTGAGATAGCTGATAAAATAGAGAAGATATCCGGTTTGAAAAGCAGAGTTACCGTTCTTGGCCATGTTCAGCGTGGTGGTTCACCGGAATCGATAGATCGAGTGCTGGCATCCAAACTGGGCTGGGCAGCCGTTGACGCGCTGGTTGATGGGGCAGGATCATGCATGGTCGGAGATATCAATGGGAAAATTGCCATTCATCCGCTGCCGGATGCCTGGACAAGAAAGAAAGAACTCGACCCCCTGCTCCTTGTACTCTCAGAAACCCTCTAGGGACCGGGGCTAAAATCTAAACATTTAGTGCTATCACCGTTATCCTCTTCTGTCACGTGCAAGACATTCAAACGATCTATCCCATGTTTTTTCAGCCTCAGGAGAGAACAAACATCCGGTGAATTCCCCTCTCCGTCTGTGGTAGGTGATACATTCGCTGCATTTACCGTGTCTGGGACAACCGGGGTATGTACAGGCGCATTCTTCCGTTTTACATTCATTCATTGGTGTGCTTATGCTCCCTTCAGTCCAGATAACATTGTAACTGATTGAAGAAACATCATGGATTAAGTAGTGCCTGTCACTATTTATTGGAAATGGATTAAAATGGTTAAGGCTGTGATATTCGATCTTGATGGAACGCTTCTCAATACGCTTGAGGATATTCACAATGTAGTGAACAGAGTTATGATGTTGAATTGTCTTCCATCAAGAACTGTCCAGGAAGTGAAAGCCGCTGTTGGCAGTGGAGTGACAGAGCTTGTACGAAGACTTTTTCCCTCAGGTGAGCTTTCCGCGAAGAGGGTGGAAAAGGTAGCTTCCGACATCAGAGAAACCTTTCTTGAGCATGGAACAGTGCTGACAAAACCATACAGTGGTATTGAGGAGATGCTGGATACACTGGTCAGCAGAGGTATCCCTGTTGCTGTTCTCACAAACAAACCTCAAGCATCGGCTGAGAAGGCGATTGCCGTTTACTTTCCCGATGTTCCTTTCAGGGCTGTTCAAGGAGCTACTCCAGGCTTCCCAATGAAACCCGAATTGGAAATCGCACTGAAAGTTGTTCAGAAGCTTGGAACCCTCCCTGAAGAGACCCTTATGGTGGGAGACAGCGATGTGGATATTGATACTGCAAAGAATGCGGGTTTAATGGCTGTCGGTGTATCATGGGGATTCAGATCTGTCGAGCTGCTGCTTGAGCATGGAGCTGACGTGATTGTAAACGATCCTGAGGAAATATGTGGATTAGTATTCCGGTCCGACGACAACCTGAATTGATGCTGGAAGGGATTTCAGTATCACAGTTGTGTTATCCGGGATGCCACCGATCGATTCACCGTCCAGTTCAAGCACCAGCTTCCCTCGAGCCTCAAGCCTGAATTCTTTCCCGCTCCATGAGGAAACCGAAGGATTACTAAGAAGAGTTCCCCTGTAGATCATGGGCATACTGCGAATCAGGTTAATTCTGGAGATTGGTCTGACAACTGCTGTATCAAGTTTTCCATCATCGGGAATTGAAGAAGGTGACAACATCATTCCTCCGCCAACGAAAGGGCATACACCCGATGTGATGCTCAGATATTTCCCTGTGAATACTTCATCTTCATCCATTTTCAGTGTTCCCTCCCACGAGGGCATTTCAATCAGAGCAGAAAGAAGGGCTGCGGGATATCCGAGTTTGCCAATAGAGATGTTCCGTCTGATTCTGATAGATTTCGCGAGAACATGCGCGTCGAGTCCAATTCCAGCGGAGTTGATGAATACAATGCCAGATCGTGAAATGTCATTCGATTCTATGGAGCAGAGTCCTGTATCCATTGCTGCGGTTTTGCCGCTTCTTATACCATTGATTGTCTCTTCGATTGATTCGGTTCTCAGTGTTCTGACCCAGTCGTTTCCTCTTCCTGCCGGAAACACCGCAAGTGGCAGAGGGCTTGAACTTCTTATGAGACCGGATGCCGCATAACTCGCTGTTCCATCTCCGCCGAGAACCGCCACTCCGGACCAGCGATCCGGCTGCGCGGTTGATGCAAGTTCTACAATATGATCAGCGCTTTCTGTAAAGATGACTCTGTTCGAGATTGAAATGTCTGAA
>DAOWAG010000385.1 GCA_030634715.1 Candidatus Aegiribacteria sp.
CACAAGTTTTTAGTTCTGATGCACCGAAAATTCTGTTTTTCACTCACAGAACGGATGGATATATCACCTGAAATCCGCTTTTTGTCAAGGTCAGGGCTCTCTGGTTGTTACCCAGGCATCTGTGAAACCCATATCCACCAGAACATGCGAATAATCAACGGAGTCTTCCCGCGCGGGGAAGGCGCCGACCCTGACTTTCCAGAATCCGCCGATATGATCAATAAATACAGGGAGTGTTATATCCGCTGAAATGGATTCAGCCAGACGCTCTGCAGTCTCCTGAGAAGTGGCGGCAGCTATCTGCACAGTAAAATGTGTACCGGAAAGAATTTCAAATTCCTGCTCATTAAATGTTTCCTCTGGAATAGGGACACCAATGACTCCGGGAAAATCCCTGAAAGGATCTCCGGTATATACTGAAGGATCCGAGTATGGATTAATATCTTCAGTGTCCTCAATCGGATCTGCTTCAGTAGAAATCGTAGTAGTACCGCATCCAAGTATAGTCAGCAGAATCAGGAAAATGAATACTTCAGCTGTTCTTATCATCTGCAGCCTCCTTCGTATCAATGAAGATATCCAGCATCGGAAGCATCAGCTCATGATGGCCGGTCAGCACAATCGGTGTTCCTCCAAGAGCCGTTACTGGTCTGAATACAACATTGTTCAGCGGTCTGTACTGGCTGATTATATCAAAGCTGGCCGCTGTGAAATTACTTATGCTGTTCCCAAGATTGATCACTGCTGTAAGGAGTTTCAAGAATACTTCAGGCATTACTACTGCGGAACCCGCATTTATGACCACACCATCGGAGAGAGATACGATCCTCTCCCCCAGAAGATCAAAATCTCTTTCTGCTGCAGCACCGAGTTTCCCCCAGCTGAGTAATGGATGAGGATGTACGATATCTCCTCCAAGGGCGGGATGTACTGTAACCGGAATTCCAGCCTTGCATGCAGCGGCCAGAGGACTCACTGCTAAATTACCACCGAGCCTGAGGATCTCTCTACCAAGAGCTTCTCCCAGACCGATGGAGTGTTTATCCGCCAGTTCAATCGCTGCTGCGTAAATCTCTCCAGTTTCCTTCCACATGCCGAAACTGCCATCGGATATCCCGGACTCAACATCCTCAGAAGTCTCTCCAAAAAGAGCCATCTCGATATCATGAATTGTACCTGCTCCATTTGTAGCCAGACAGTTGATTCGGCCTTCCTGCAGCCATTTAACCAGCAACGGACCCAATCCGCATTTAATTACATGTCCACCGTACATGAATATCCTCGCAGCCCCGACATCTCTCGCTTTCAAGATTGCGGATGCAAGCATCTTCATTTGGCGAACTGCCAGAAGATCAGGCAGTGCTTCTACAAAATCTTCCACTCGCATATGATGACCGGTCAGACTGCCAAGAAGAATATCTGCATTTACTTTGCTTGGTCGATTCTTCAGGGTTTTCATCCTGAGTTTTTTTCTGTTGAATTCAGCGCTCAACTGTACCTCACCTCCAGCAGCGTAAGTCCCTTTGCAGGGAGAGACGCTCCGGCTCTGTTTCTATCTCCGCTTTCAAGAAGCTCAGTAATAAGTTCAGGAGAGTCTGAACCTGAACCAATTTGCACAAGTGTTCCAGCCCAGATTCTGACCAGTCCTCTTAGAAACCTGTTGCCCTGAATAAGAAAAGTCCACCCTGACTGATCCTCCAGGACCTGCGCATCGATAACTTTCACTATCCAGTTCGAATTAGAGCTGCCTTCCTTTGCCATGGCTTTCCAGTTGTTCTCTCCTATCGACAGCGATGCTGCCTTCCG
>DAOWAG010000029.1 GCA_030634715.1 Candidatus Aegiribacteria sp.
GCTATCTTCACTCCTTCGAATTCCAGAATTTCGTATGGCCGGACAGGATTGGGTATCTCTCCTGTTGTAGAATCCACGAAGTTACTGCAGATCACAGGAAATTCAGCCTGCTCGGAGAGCCTAATCGCATTGTCGGCTCCATCATCAAAATCGTGATTTCCAAGGGTCATCATGTCGTACCCTATCGCATTCATCCATTCAATGATGAACTTTCCAGTTTCATAATTACCTGTGGGTGTTCCCTGGTAGATATCACCCACGTCGATCAGAAGGCAGTACTCCCCACTCTCCAGGCACTCCTCCCGGACTTCATCGACATAGGCGCTTATATATGCGCCCCCGCCTATCATTGGCGGAAAATCGGGATTGAGAAATGTGGCTTCACTTGGAACGATTCCTCCGTGTATATCATTGGTATGCAATATATTGAGATATATTGTCTCGGCACTGACAGGAAGAATGAATACGAGTAGCAGTACAGGCAGCAATCTTTTCACAATCAACTCCCGCCTAGATATCAAACACACGGCTGATGGAGAACATGAGCCTTGTGTCTGTTTCCTCTATTGTCAGACTGTCACCGGAGGTAAAGGAAGGCAGACCGGTTATCTCTGTCTGTTTCCAACGGTCAGGCGAGAAACTGGCTCCCATATCCAGATTCCAATCACCTATGTGAAAGCCCATTCCAGCAGTAAAGCTCATTCTGTCCAGCGAACTGCTTATGGGAGAGCGGTCGTAGCCAAATCCGAATCTGGCAACAGGCCCGCCGGGAAGAGTGTTCTCAACACCTGCGTGCACTCCCCAGGAATTGAAAAGACCGAGATTTTCGTCCTCATACTCCATTGAACCGTCAGGGCTCCAGTAGAATTCACCTTTGAATATTGACCTCAGGCTGTTTCCGGGAATGTAAATGGAGCCAAATCTAACAATCATGGGAACGTCCAGGTCATAATCGGCATCTGAGAAGGTGTTCCAAGATACAGGATCACCGGTTTCTTCTGGAGAGAAAGAAAGCGGCATCGGATATTCAACCGCTGCACTTATGAAAACCCTTCTGTCCGGCAAAAAGAGGATGGACCCCCTGGTTACAATACCTGAGACAGTCTCATTGCACTGGGAGAGAGTTCCTTCCTGCGTAGGATCAACATACGTTACTTCCCATGTTACATCCCTTGATCCTGTGATATATCCTCCCCCAAACCCGAATGAGAGAACCTCTGATGGTGAAAAAGCTATTGCAATGTCAAACTCGTTCTTGATGCCGGATATTTCCAGGCTTTCCTCGCCTGTTTTCACGTATGAATCGTTTCGAACAGTCCTTCCATAACTGTAAGTGAAAGTACCTGGAACCCTCCATCCGACGGCAAAGGAAAGCGCCTCTGGAAGTCCCGCGATATTCCGGAAAGCTACTGCAGCGCCACCTGGAACAAAGATGAGGTTCTTGTTGAAAGCATATTCGGATTCACCGATTGAACTGCCGAAAATGTCATAGACCCGTCTAGTTCTTTTCTCAACAAAGTAATCCAGACCCGCCGCGATTTCCACCTGAAGACCTTCTTCGGCAATTGCCAGAAGCGCAGGATTCTCAAGAACCCCTAGAGCGGATACATCAAGAAAACCGCAATTCCCCATACCGAGTGCACGGGCTGAACCGGGTGTACCTGTCTCACCAAGCCACATAACTTCTGGAAGTCCGGCGGTTATCGCCAGTAATGATATTATTCCTGCTGCAATGATATTCATATTTCCTCCACCCTACCAGCGGAAATCAAGCTGACATCGGATGCCATAATCTGTTACATGATCGTTGAAATCCCTCACCGGACTGTTCGGATCACCCTCGTAATAGAAGCTGTCATCGGGATCAGGCCTGTAAAGACCGGTGCGGGGATAGAAAGTGTCCTTTCTGAGTATCCTGAGCCTGAGCTGCAGATTATCAGATAAATTGTTTTTGATCGTCACATAGAATTTAGTTCCATCTCCATCAAGGAAATCGATTCCAGTATCTTCGAATTCCCACTGACTCATGCCGTCCGTGGACCATAGAGTCGTTCCGCCAAGAACGGACAGGTTCTCGCTGAAGTTATGCTCCCACTTTGCTGCGATGTAGCCACCGGACAGGAGTCTGTCATCACCATATCTCGGATTCGGAGTAAGTTCAACCATCCCGATCCGAAGTCTTACATCAAAATAGTCATTTCCAGTGGGAAGGAAAAATGTTCTGAATGTAAATTCCTGCGTACGCGATGTAGTTGGAATTACATCATGCATCTTGGTTTTCTCCTGATATTTGCATTTCAATCTGAACCTTATCGGGAAATCAGGTCTGTACTCGATCTCCCCCTGGAATCTGTAATTATCAAATCCCCACGGCAGAGAGCGCCATATATCGAGATACACCTTTGGAAACGTAATGTGCCTGCTGATCTGGAAGCGGCTTTCAATGTATACACCCTCTTCGGGTTTTGGAGTGGGCCATTCCGCAAGCTGTGAAGTAAGCGGGTCGTTCAGATAATAGGGTTTCTCAAATATCGTATCATCGTATCGAAGCTGTTCCGTAAATCCACGGTTGTATGGATTAGTGAAACCTATATCGTAGTGTCTCCATATACCCAGCAGGTAAAAATAATCATTCTGCCATCTGGCTCTTGCAAGCATAGCAATTGACTCGTTATCCTGCCGGACATACTCTCCCTCAAGGCTGACATTATCCAGAATCGTCTGAGCCGAAAGAGCAAGAAAAGAAGAGGAATTTCCAGCTGCAAGAACATCGTACTCAGGGCAGTCCCAGGGCTGTGCATCATCGGGTATATCCAGGGCTCCTGAATCCGAGATGAGGGAATCGCTGTAGGAAATATTCATGCCGCCAACGCCGATTGCGGTTCCGCAGGGAAGAATCCCACCCAAGTCAAAGAAACCGTATCCGCCATAAGTTGTTTCCTTTATCACATCAGCATATGGAGAAGTGCGTGCGGCAGACATTATCAGAATATTCGGTGTTCCATCAATATCCCTTATGGCGTCTCTTGATGCGCTGGAATAAAATCCGTATCCGAGGAAAGGTCCTTCATGCATTTCCACAGCTCCACCGATCAAGGCAAACTGACGTGTTGAAGTAAGATCAGGATATAGTCCCCATGTACTGTAAGTGGAGCGGTACCAGAGCTCATCGGAATTATTCACCATCAGTCCCTGACCCAGAGACAGATTGTAATTTCCAAGTACAACCTGCTCCACAATACCGATGTTCTCCATCGATACAAAGACTTTGGCAACATCAAACCTTCTGTTAAGATCACCAAGATCGATATCGGAGAACAGATCAAATCCGGAGGTGGAATTCCGTCCCCTTGAGAATCTGGCTCCACCCCGGAATCTGTCTCCAAATCCGACACGAACACGGTGCTCCCAGCCAGTCACATTCTGCGCTCCAAGAAGCTCTTCGTACTCACCGTCGATTCTTTCAGCCCAGGCAGCGCTGTCAGAGGCGGTATATCCTCTCTCACCGGTTTCTATGTCGTACTTAGCAGATCGAAGACTGTTGAGCATCTCATACAGTCCATCCTCATCAGTTGATCTCCCGTCACCACCATCTACAACAACTCTGTAACCTCCGAAGAAATCCATGGAGCTCAGGTCAAGTTCCCTGATTGAAACGTAATCACGCATATTCCTGTAGCCATAGTAACTCAGGTAATCAGCGTTTCGCAGTGAAGTAATGCTGGAGACAGGACCCAGAGTATTCAATCTTCGCTCAACTGCTGCAGCATCTATCAGACTCACTCTGTCCAGACTTCTCAGCTGCCAGGAGGTTGCTGAATTAATCGGCAGCGGGTGAAGAAGGTAATGCTCCCAGAGATCGACAGCAGCATCACCAGGATCATCCTCGGTAGCGAGTCTTTCCATTACTTCAAGTATATCGCTGGATATTCTACCTTCAGAAGGAGGTACAACCACGCAGTTATCTCGAAGCCACTGCAGTTCCGCGGCTGTAAAACCCTCTATTTGCATAACATCGTAGATACTGAGAAGACCCCCTGTTTCGTAAATGAAATCATATAGGTCAGAGGCCTGCTGAGGATTCAATCCTTCCAGTGTCTGCAGTTCCAGAAGTGATGCGGTATTCAGATCAAACCCATTCGGAACAGATAAGGCTACAGCAACAGCCAGTATTAGACTAAAAACCATAAGTCACCCCGGCCTGGTGAGTCAGGTCGAGCTGAGGATGGGTTATTACAGCGTACTCCACAGTAATATCTTTGATTGTAGTATTCAATCCTCCGGATATTGAGACAGGATTACTCTGAACCCCTGCCAGGATATTCACCGAACCAAGGGGAAGAGCCTGGCCCACATGTATGCGTAAACCATTGAAATCGCGGGAGAAGGTCAAAGCAGAAATCATACCGCTTATCGGTTCGTATCTGAGACCCGCATCAATTCTTCTCCTTAGATATTCTCCGCTCTCACCAAGTCTTGCCTGAAAAGGATTCCTGATAGAAGCCGCGAGCATCCACCTTCTATACATTCTAACCTGGAATCCTGCATTTACCGCAAAGGTACTCGCGCTCCCATACTCGGAAACACCATCAGCAATAGAAGCTCTGCAGAATACAGGCTGAAGACCGAAAGACATATCATCAGTTAGCATCCCTGCAAAGGTAATCGCTGCCATCTGTTCGTTGTATAGATCTCCGCCGAAATAGCGAAGACTTGCTCCGCATACCCAGGATTCACTTATCGCAAATGCTCCATCGATTCCATATGTTCCGAAATCCATGTTCGTATAAGGGAGTCTGCCGGATATGGTTATGGATGGTAATGAGTTTCCCGCTATGGAAGCGGGATTGAAGAGAAGAGTTCCGGTTCCATTAAGCACAACTCCGGTCCCGCCCATGCCCTGCGCAGTTATCCCTATTTCCATTTCCTCAAATGCCGCCCATGACTGCCCTGCAATGATCAGAAGGGCAAACAGTATCTTCGTCGCTTTCCTGTTCATTATTGCGACCTCAATTCAGGGGAGTTGCAACGACAAGCGTTTCAGTCGTTGTGTAGCGTTTACCATCAGTCCCGATGCCCTCAAGGAGAAGCAGATAAGGTCCGAGTGGAAGAATACTGTTGTAATCGTCTTTTCCATTCCACTGAACAACATCACCGGCTGGACGGGATTCCGCGAGATGAGTTACGGCTCTTCCTGATCTGTCAAAAACAGTAAGAGTAAAACGCATTCCCGATGGGCCGCCATATTGAAGATTAACCGTTTCTCCCAGTACCGGAGCAAACGGATTATCTGTAAGAACAGTAAGATGGAAATTGTCATGAATCGATGGTTCGTACACTTCAAGATCGGTCTGATATCTTGGAAGTAACTGATATCCGCTATCGTAAGGGGGTTCTGAATCGTACTGCCCGCCGATACCAATCAGGAACAGCCGTGTACCTGCTTCGATATTGGAGACACTTATGCCTGTGGATTCGTTTACACGAACGGCAACTGCAGTCTGTCCATTCCAGACGTTGAAATTGTATCCGCCACCCGCTGATTCCGGATCATTGGCTACAGTAACCCATTGGGAAAGCGAACTGTTTCCCAGAGCGAGGAGCTGACCTTCGATGCTTTCCGAGACACCCTGATTCAGAACGAGTTGAAGTGGTTGAGGTACACCAGGATGATCGATATACAGGAAATCCGAAGGTGAATCGGGGGATATTTCGACAAGACCGTTGTATTGCATGATCTCTCCTGTTATCCTCCATTGATCGCCAGCCTCGATTGCTCCGGGACTAGCGGAGCTGTATGCGTATACATTGATTCCAGCTGTCTCATCCTGAACATAGAAGCTCAGTCCGGTATTGGAGAACAGCGTTCCCTCACATGTCGCAACTCCCTCTATGGTAAGGATTTCACCAAGATGATCCGGAATACCATCGCCGTTCAGATCTTCTCTGGCTTCAGCAATTGAAACCGTCTGAGCACCGGCTAATCCGCAAAACAGGATTAACGTAAGAACCGGGAAACTTCTCTTCATGGTCTCCCCTTTCACAAATAAATTAACTGTTAATTAAGTTCTGAGTTAAGTTCTGCGTCAGCAAGATCTGCAGCTCTGGACAGAGCCTCCTCGGCACTCATTCTACCGTACAGAGCAATTTCCACTGCTTCCGAAAGAAAGAGTCTGCCATCGTACCAGAATGTCTCCTGTGGTTCGAACTGAGCATATTCAACCTGAAGCATCACGTCCTCAAGACCAGGATACTCCTCAAAACGTTCCAGTATTTCAGGTTCTAAAAGAGAACTTCTCGCAGCCGGAATGTAACCGGTAGCAGCACTCCACCTGGCCTGCTGGCGAGGTTCTGTAAACCATTTAATGAATTCCCACCCGGCTTCAACTTCAGTAGTACTCGATTTAAAGAGAATGACATTTGTCCCCGCTATTATTACAGCCTTTTCACTGTCCTCCGGGAGTGGAGCTATCCCCAGCGTAAAAACATATTCTCCGTTTTCCTCCCGACGCTGAAAACTCTTTTCCAGAAATGCGAGCGAAACCGTGGATCCCTGAACGATACCAACTATACCCTCCGCGAAATCATTCTGATGTGTATAACCTGAGGAGATTCTGGCAGAACCATCGACATGAATAAGATCTATCAGGAATTGAAGAGCATCTATGCCTGCCCGTGAGGCGAATGCGGTTCGAGATCCGTCGTCAGAGAGCAGAGATCCGCCGCCCTGCAGCAGAAGGTTCTCGAACATACCCACGCTGGGTGTGAAAGCTGTTCCCCAACGGTCGACATCGTCAAGCAGATCACCATCATTGTTGCCATCATTAGTAAGAGAGAGTAACAGACTGCGGTATTCATCTCTTGTTTCCGCGGGTTTAAGGTCCAGACTGTCCATCAGTTCAACATTGTAATAAACTGCCTGCACACTTTTGTTGAAAGGGAAACTGTAAATTCGCCCGTCAAACGTATTATTTAACCTGAAAACAGGAAAAAAATCGTTATTCCACCTGTCAGTGATAAAAGGGGAATCAAGTTCCATGAGGGAATCCAGAGGGATCAGAGCGTTTCCTCTTATCAGCTGAGATGTCCAGGTTTCATAAGCTTGCGCAATAACAGGAGTGTCACCAGCCATGACGCTTGCCAGTATCTTCTGACAAAGAGCTCTGTAATTCCCCATGCTGACAGGAATGATCTCAATATTCGAATGTGTGGAATTGAATTCAGCAACAAGTGTGTCTTCCAGGAATTCACCTAAAGGACCGCCCATTGCATGCCAGAATAGAACTTGAACAACATTGTCATCGCTATGTTCAGTACTTCCACATGAATGGAGAATCAAAAGAAGAATAAATGAGAGAAATAGATGTCTGATAAGATTAACCCCCTGAAATATCAAATAGAAACTCTTGGGAGTATAATACCTGAGTGATTCTCCTACCAGACAGTATTTACAGCAAAACCGCGTCAGTTATCCAGGCAACACTTCCCTGAGTCACAACTACTCGGTTTGATGTCAGATCCGCAGCAACTCCTCCCGGAATTAGCATAATCAGTAGCGTGAAATCCCGCTCCTTTAAAGATAATACCTGATCCGGTTCCTATAAGTCGCTCTACTTCGCTTCCGCATTCAGGACAGGTTTTGATTGATTCATCACTCATCTGATGGAACTTCTCAAATTTGTATCCACACTTCTTGCATTTGTATTCATATGTTGGCATTATTGAATCCTTCTCTGTTTCCCTTCTAATTACTTATCATGATAATCGCTCCTGCAGGGCACACTCCGGCGCATGCACCACATCCCGCACAGCCCTTCTTTACAGAGGCTGCTTGATTTCTTCCAACTCTGATTCTTCCGTAATAGCAGACGGATTCACATCCACCGCATCCCTGACAGAGCTTCTGTTGCACTTCAGCCCTGCGCAAAGGACGAGGTTTCTTCCAGATTCCTTTTCCGGGATAACCGTCAGCTCTGTTCCGCTTGCGGAAGTCCAAAAAACCCATCTTCAATTCCTTCCGCACTTATACAGGCAAGAATCATTCCAGGTAATATGAACTTATTATTACCTTATTGTCAACAACTTACAATCACAGTTGTCGTTCCTCAGCACAAATAGTGCCTATTTGACATAACAACCTTAACCTTGAATCTGCATCCATCGGACAATTGCTCATGAGAATCCATACTACTGAGAGGAATGACCGAGAAACATTATTGAATCTCCAGCGGATCTTCAGTACAATAAGGTGGACGGGGGGCAAACCAGCCTGTCAATATATTTGCGGTTCGCGGACAGATGTTCGGAATTCCAGTTTCATATTAGACTGGTCGGTTATCATACTTTCTAAGTATATTCTTATTGAAAGGAGAAAACATGAAAATTATGCTGCTTTTTCTATTGGTCTTTACAGCGGTATCCTACTCCGCTGAACGGGTTGTACTCTTCGAGTACTTCACCCAGACTGGTTGAGCCTCTTGTGCCAGCAGCTGGTCAGCTGTTAAGAGTGCTCTCGGTCCCTTCATCGCTTCTGGTGATGTTGCTCCCCTTTACATGTTCCACAACGGTCCGGCGTCAAATTCCTTCAACTCTGGAAGATTCAGTTTCTATGGAGTGGGTGGCACCCCCACGGCAAAGATAGACGGTTTATCTTCAAGCGCCTCTCCGTCAACATACGCTGCCACAATCAACAACAGGCTCGCGGAACCAGCTTACATCGATTTCGATATCAACTTCGTTGGTGATGCCTCAGGAGGTATCGCCTATTACAGCATCACAGCCGAAGAAGAGCCTGGCTTGACCAATCCTATCAAGGTCTGGTCAGTGATAGTCGAGGATCACGAAGTGGCTGGATCGGGCTGGGGTTACTACACCGGTATGGAGATGATGTGGATACCGGTCGCGTTTCCACTGGGCAGCCAGGGAAAAATCCTGGATTTCACGGGTCCTTATCCGCAGACCATCAGTGTAGCCGGAGACTATGTGCTGAATCCATCTGAGCACCCTTTCGATAATCTGAACGTGACAACTTTCGTTCAGTATGCTTCCGGAACCAGGGAAGTCCTTAACGCGAATTTCATGGATCCTCCTGATACAGCCACAGGTGTATACGGTGATGAGACCTCTTCTTCCCCAACAGCTGTATTATCTGTCGGTCCAAATCCGAGTAATGGAAATCTTTCAATAAGCTGCCTGCTTCCAGCCGAGGAAACAGGA
>DAOWAG010000402.1 GCA_030634715.1 Candidatus Aegiribacteria sp.
AACGCTTTCATTGAACGAGCCGTAGGCGAAGATATTCCCCATACCATCAACCGCAATCTCGGTACTTAATTCCGATTCTCCACTCTGACCGCTTATAGCTTCCTCCAGCAGAAGATCAATCGTACCGTCAGGGGAGAACCTTATGATATCATCACGGTTCTTATGCCATGATGCGACGACACTTCCATCAACACAGACTTCCACATCATCGTATCCCCAGCCGCTCGGATGTACAAGAGAACCGAGTAATTCACCTGTCATGCCGTCATGAATGATCAACTCGCTACCATAGATCAGGTACAGGTCACCGTTTCTTGAGGCTGCCATGGATTGCAGATAGCAATTATCCTTATCACCGAAGTTCCATTGAGTGATATAAATGCCATTCATGTCGAAAACCTGTATTCTGCCTGTTTCATATTCACCGATGTAAATATGACCATTCGCGTCAACAGCGATATGCCTGGCGTCCTGGAAGAGACCCGCTTCCATGCCTGTTCCGCCAAACTCGAGGACTACCGGAAGATCGGAGGATTCGGTGGTCATTGTTAACTTGTTTTCGCCCGATTCAATTACTGAACTGGCATTCATTGCATAGAAAAAGACTCCTCCCCCCGCAATCAGGGTAAGGAGAGCGATCGATAGAATTATCCTTTTGATTGAATTACTAACTTGACCGGTATCAAATGTCAGAGGGGGTCCGGTTATTTTGCGCGATACTTTTCCTGTTCCTGAAAATTGTTCAGAAGGGACGATGACTGAACTCTCGCAGTAATGACAAGTAACAGTAATATCATTTCGTTTTATTCTTAAAGAGGCTCCACAGGAAGGGCAATCAAATTCCCTTATTTTCATCGTTTCATCTCCTATGAGTACATTTGAATTCCGCTCGATCAGTCAGGAAACAGAATATTCATTAATTCCATAGATATCACATACACGTTTGGCGGATTCTGAAGGCGTCCTTCCAGAAGAGATGCCCTGATTGCAGCGTTTCTGATCAGTATATGTCCCGGCGGAACAAGAATTGAGTTCTGCAGTATTTCCAGGACCATCTGGAAATCATCATCTCTCCGGGATTCACCTTCGTCCTTATTAACAAACCAGACCGATACTTTCCCCTCGTCTCCGCAGACTACATCGAAATAGATCTCATCATCGAACTGAGAAATTACATCACGACTGATAATTCTTTCAAGAACCGCTTCAATGATTGCGCCGTTCCCGGAAGAGGACAGTTTCCCCGGAAGTTCAATCTCGGCAATGGATGGAATAGTCGATGGATCATCGATTCCGGGCATACTGATTGCTGCTGAGGAGTCCGGCAATGCGATTACATACTCTGCTGCTATGGGTGGTGCGGGGGAGGAGGAGGATCTCAAGGGGGGAGCAGTACCGCTTCCTCTTATCCACAGAAGATGCCCGGGATCCTGTCTGACGGGATATATGTTCGCGATGAGACTGTCAACCGCAGAGAGAGCAAGTCCCCATGTATTCATGTACATATCATCAATCGGATGCGGTTCAATATCAATGCAGGAAAGGTTTGATGGAACACTTCCATGAACGGAAGTAAACGCCAGTCTGACAGATGTGCTTCCCGCAGGAACAATCTCCGTTCCAAAACCTCTCCAGGCTGCTGAAAAAAGGGAAACCGAATCCGGCAGGTCTGTCCAGAAGAACACGCTCCCCTCAGT
>DAOWAG010000208.1 GCA_030634715.1 Candidatus Aegiribacteria sp.
AGCCCACCTTCGCTATTTCTGAAAAAATAGCTTCGGTGGGCGAAAGTGGAGCATATCGGAGTCCGCCAGCCGGCGGATGACCTCTTGGCTGCCGCAAATTAAAAAAGCAGCTACAAATATAATATTGCAACTGCTTCATTTTCGTCGTGGAGTGCCTCCGCCGAAGCCCATATTTCTGAAGCGAGCCATGTATTAAGATTGAATGACCGGTTGAAGGGAGCAAAACCATGATCGGAGAGTACAATTACTTCGGTATTTGCATCTTTCGCATCAAGTGCATGGCCAATTACAGAATCGATCTGCATGTACAACTCTCGAATTGCTCCCTTGAAACGGGGGCTTGTTGTTGCGTAAAGTGGTGAATTCGGATCGAGTACTCTGTAAAACATATGGAGATTCAGATCAAGAGAACTGAAATAGAAGAAGAAAAGACCATCACGGAACCTGCTCAATTCATGGTGAAACAGATCAAGTCGCTCCTGCAGTACTATCCAGGCCTGCTGGAGATATTCTTCATCAGAAAGAATTCCCCTCGAAAGAGCTTTTGTATCCTCTGGAAAGCCCTGTGTATAGAATCCTCCAAGATTCCTTGCCAGATCACTGCTGTAGCTGGTTGGATTGGATATCGGTAATGCTGGATCAAGCGGATCGATGTTAAGAGGAGTAAGATAGAGTTTCAGCTTCGGAGTTATCTCCTTTACGTAGAATCTGCCGATTGCGCTGACTGATGAAATATTTGGAATGGCATCAAATCGCATTCTTATCCATGGACTCCACTCACCTGCGGAAAGAACATGACTGCTGCCCTGAATATCAATCCTCACCGCATTCGCGACTCTGTCAACACGAACCTCAGCTTCGATCTCCATATCCGGATTTCCTACACGCATTGAGTTCTCAGGACCTTTTATTACGCATCTGTAGCAGTTATCACCATAATCTCTAACAGCTACTACGATACCTCCGGAAGTACTGTTTGACATCGATCTTGCATCGTCAGTAAAGAATGTAAAACTCCCCTGGCTGCCTCGCATATCCGGTGTTCCGAGACCGGACAGAATGATTGCCTTGCCCTTGTCAGGAGGGAAGTCGACAGGAAGTTTGACAAGCTTCACAGGGATACCCTCATCCGTTAACTTGTTCCAGAACGGCTCACCCTTGCGGAGCAATTCGACTTTTGCTCCGGATAATGGCAATCTCCAATCGCTTATACTTATTGTTCTTCCCGGGCCTACAACCCGTGAAGTTGAGAGATATGGTTCTATTGTAGCCGGTTTCCTGTGAATAAAATCGAATATCCCATGAACATCGGGGCCGAATCCTGTAATGAAATTCGACCATGCAACAGGGCTCTGAGGCGGATTGCTTGTACCAAGCATGTTCAGTCCGCCATCACCAGCAAGTCTGGCAGCGTTCGGCATAACTCCCTCATGAATGAAACTACGAAGTAGAAATGGGTCTAATCCATCAATTCCAAGTACAATTACGCGTTTTGCAGCTGTTTGAGACCTGGCGCACCCGGTTTTCAGAGCAAGAAGAGCTGCAGGAGAAAGAGCAGCCAGCTTCAGAAAATCACGACGCTTCATGATTCTTTTTCATTTCCAACAAGTGATTTTCCCTCCATGTATGAAGGCGGTCTGATTCCAAGGACTCTCATGACTGTAGGAGCAATATCGAGAATGGAAGCATTCTCCGAGTCAAGTTTCATGTTTGACGCAAGAGTTCCCGGAACAAGTTTGTGATCATGACAGTGATCTCCGTTCCAGTGCCTTGTGTTTGGATAGATAACTTTACCGCCGACTCCTCCTGTGACACAGCCCCAACCGGCTCTGAATCCTCTTTTTGTGCCTATAACAAGGTCTGGAGCATTTGCAGTATAAGGTCCATGATAAATATCCGAAGCTGGATAAACGGCATTAATAACGCGTTCTCCTTCATCTGTCTCAAGAAGAAGCAGTTTTTCAGCAATCTCTTTCAGGAGTTCCTCAGCTTCAATGCCCGGTTCAACAATCCCATTTCCTTCGCGGCCTTTCATATTCACCATAATTCCGGCCAGCCCCATAGACCAGGCCCTTGTTTCAGACCAGTCAACACCTTTGAATGATGTGTCAACCGTTTCTACACCATCTTTCAGAACAAGGTATCCATTGGACATAAGCCACCTGTTGAAATCAATACAGGTATGAAAGGATGTAAATCCATGGTCGGACATGACAAGCAGTATATCGTCTTTCCGCAGCTGAGAAAGAGTTTTACCAATCAGTTCATCCATCCTTAAGTACATGTTATAAAGTGGAGTGTCCGGAGCTGTTCCCTGCTCCCAGAACATATGCTGAATCCTGTCTGAAGTATCAAACACACATACAACCAGCCCGTTCCGTGTTCGGGATAGGGCATCAAAGTACATCTTTTCTCTCTCCTCGAAGATAGACCAGGCCTGATCCAGAAAAATACTTTCAGAAACAGCACCATTGTTCAGAGCCCATGTATCCTCGGCAAGACCAAGAGTAGCGAAAGGTCCAAATAGTCCCGCGAGGTACTTTGAGTAATACACGGGATGGGAAATTGGCAGAGATGGAGAGAAAGGGTCAATATGAAGTGCTGCTACATAAATAGAGGGATATCCATCTGAAACAGTAAGACAGAATCTTGATATTGCCTTGATTTTACTTCTGCCTGATCTAAAG
This sequence comes from Candidatus Aegiribacteria sp., assembly GCA_030634715.1. The sequence continues at coordinate 2,688 of DAOWAG010000208.1, forward strand.
GTTAATTCCAACCATTCGGATAGAATTCCTTCAACAAGAGATATCTTTCTGTCTCCCAGTTTCAGTGTAATGCGTTTTCCGGAAGTTTTCAGTTCAAGCGGGATAACTGCGCATTCACCATCACTTTTCAGGGGACCGGGAAGTTCTCCTGTCCAGAGCTGTTCGGTGATTTTCGAAAGTTTCTGCCAGATACCTCCCGCATATATCGTTTCCGGCTCACTCTCCGAGAACAGGGTATAACTCCCCTGAGTTCCTCTCAGATCAGGTACGCACATTCCGCTGAGAAGCTGTCCATCCAGTGGTTCCGGCGGATATGTAATCGGTACTCTCAGAACGGTAGACTTGATGCCGTACTTTTTCAGGAGAGTCCAGAAAGGTCTGCTTTTCCGGAGAAGTCTGACATATGATTTTGACTTTTTGAAGCTGAAAGAACCAAAGCCAAGTCTTGAAGTTGTTGTTCCTGTCTTTACTGAAGAAAGAGTGGCAAGATAACGTTTTCTGTCAGGTGCGAGAAAATCGAAAATATCGTGCCTTCCAGGATTAACACCTGTCTGAAAGGAAGACCAGGCAACAGGAGATATTCCGGGACATGTTGTCTGCAAATTGCAGAATGTGCCCCGTTCGCGAAGTCGTCTGAAATTTGGTAATTGAC
>DAOWAG010000008.1 GCA_030634715.1 Candidatus Aegiribacteria sp.
CCCGGTTCTTCCCGATTCAGGTGCATCTGCTGATATGGCGGCGTCTCTTGGATTTATACCTCCTTTCCGGTCAGACAATCCAGAGAGCCTGGCGAATACAATTGTGTCCGCTGCAGCAATTTCCGATTCAGAGACATCAAATAAACTTAGAGCGTTTGCTCTCGATGGTCATGATTGGGATTCAGTGTTCCGAAGGATAGAGATTTATTACGAAAGAATCATCAATGCAATCAGAGATGGGAATCCGGACTGCTTGATCTCCCCTGATAAATGGTGGGAAGAATGAAGGCTAAATGGATTCATGTTACTCTTCACGATGTTTCTCCCAGACATGAAAAAACAATTATGCGAATTCACGATGAACTGGTTGAACTGGGAGTGACTCGGTACAGCATGCTTGTTGTTCCCGACTTCTGGGGGAGATGGCCGCTCGAGGATTCCCCCGCATTCTGCGAATGGCTCAGAGAGCTGTCCGATGCTGGAACAGAGATGATACTTCATGGATACTATCACCGTGACAGCATCGGCAGCCACGGATCTGTTGATAGAGTCAGATCAGCACTCTTCACAAGAGGAGAGGGAGAATTCCTGGGACTTGCCTGTCAGGCTGCCGCAGAACTGCTTGAAAAAGGAAAGAATGATCTGGAGCGAATTCTGAAAACTGATATAACGGGTTTCGCTGCGCCAGCATGGCTTTACAGCAGAGGAACGCTTGAGGCGCTTTCGGAAGGGGGATTCACATATGCCGAAAGCAGATGGAGAACATGGAATCCCGCGACAGGCGTTACATATCTGAGAGTGCCGGTGGTGAATTATGCCGGAGGTAGCAGATTGAAAAGATGTGTAGCCGATCTTTGGGTTACATCATCGAGGGTTGTTCTTGGCGGAATGCGGGATGTCAGGTTCGCGATTCATCCTGCGGATTTCGAGAATGAGATCACCCACGATAAAATTCTCAAGTATATTAAGATACTTCTCAGGAAGAGAACAGCAGGGGGGCATGCACTCTCCCGGTGCGAGTAATAGAACAGGGGACGGGAAATGTATCTAGGATTCGTCAATATGAATGCAGGATTTCTGATCATTATTGCAGCGATGATCATAGGCATGATTGCCAGATCAAAGGTTAACGGCACTTACAGAAAGTTCAGTAAAGTATCCACAGGCAGAGGGCTTTCAGGGGTTGTTGTCGCGAGACAGATACTTGATAATTATGGCCTGGCCAATATTGGTATTGAAGAAATATCAGGGCATCTTACGGATCACTACGATTCCCGCAGCAGTACTCTGAGACTCTCTCAGAATGTTTACAGCGGGACATCAATTGCTTCAGTAGGAGTTGCCGCGCACGAAGCCGGGCACGCTGTTCAGGATGCGATGGGCTACGGTCCATTCCAGATTAGACAGAAGCTGGTTCCGGTCGCCAATCTGGGATCCCAGATGCTTTTCCCATTGATAATCGGCGGTCTGTTCTTCCATATTACAGCGCTTTATTACATTGGTGCTGCTCTATACGGTGCCGCGCTGCTGTTTCAGCTGGTAACCCTTCCAGTTGAATTCGATGCAAGCAGAAGAGCAGTCGTTTACTTGGAGAAGAGCGGTAGCATGACTGCTGGTGAACTGCAGGGCGTCAGAAAAGTGCTTGGCGCCGCGGCCATGACATACGTTGCTGCTGCGCTTGCTTCTCTCGGGCAGATGATCTGGCTGCTTCTTGCCGGGAGGAGAAGGTAATGGGTATTGAAACTCCATTCATAATTATCCTTGTTTTCTTCAGTGTCGTATGCCACGAAATAGCCCATGGATATGTTGCCCTGAAGCTTGGCGATCCCACAGCCTATAGAATGGGCAGGCTTACCTTTAATCCAATTCCTCACATAGATCCTATTGGAACCATTCTTCTTCCTGCAATGTTTTTAATAACCAACAGCCCGATAATGCTTGCATGGGCAAAACCGGTTCCGGTTGATCCCAGGCATTTCAGGAATCCCAAGCAGGGGATGATGTGGGTTGCCATTGCAGGTCCTGCGACAAACCTTGCCATTGCCCTTGTGTTAACAATCCTGCTTCATCTCGCGTCCGGTATCATGCCTGCTATACTCATGCACAGTCTGGCTATGGCCGCTCTTATGAATATTGTTCTAATGGTTTTCAACCTGCTGCCGATTCCACCTCTTGATGGCAGCAGAATTGTCGCAAGATTTCTTCATGGACAGGCTCTGTACAGTTACAGAAAACTTGAGCGCTTCGGACTCTTCATCGTGTTCGGTCTCCTCTGGTTTGGAGCCCTTTCAAGAATTCTGTATCCGGCATTGAACTTCGCCGTCCGAAACCTCGATCTCTACCAATTCCTCCCACGGTTTTAGTGCAGGCTAGAAAGTTGTCCACATTCCCGGATCTGAAGGCAATTCGTCAAGTATTTCTTCATTGATGATCAGAATGTACTTCTCTTCAAGATCCTGAATTAATTCAACAGTTGCCTGCTCCTGAAGTCTGACGGTGGCCATATTCCACAGATCACGCCTGACTTCATTTATGGTCGCAACTCTTGGAGGAACTACTTCCATAAGTCGAAGCAGAGCCGATCCATCATCAGCGAATACGCCGATTGGGCCCAACCACCTTGTAGTGTCGGACGGATCGAGTGAGAAGACTTCCTCTCCGTGACCTCCAGGAACTTCTCCGGATCTCAGAGGTCTGGTTATCTGGGGTCGAGTCGAATCAGCCTCCAGGTATCCGAAACCGCCCAGCTCGGAGATAAACTCTTCCAATTCCTCGCCATATACGGCCTGCTGAAAATCATCCATTCTCTCAAGTGGAATGTATACTGCCTGCAGTACACGCTTCTCCTCGATCATGAAAGGCTCTTCAAGGGTCTCATACTCGTACAGAATGTCTGAGTCGGTTACGTTTACACTTGAGCGTATTACGTCGTTGTAGTACTCTTCAGAAGTGAAATTGAGCAGGTAGGTTTCCGATTCATTCCGCAGCGAGTCGAGTAATTCTGGAGATTCGTCCTGCATGAACTCATAGAAATAGCACTGCATCAGCAGTACGTTTATCATATCCGTAATCCATACCGAAGATCCGGGCTGAACATTGATGCGGGTATCAAGGTAAAGAATCTCATCTTCCAGGTTTTTCACTGTCCAGGTTCCGAAATCCGATTCAACAAGAACTGCATCATCCGGCAAATCAGCATCACCGGTAAGGTGCTGAACGAAAATTTCAACTAGAGCTGAATCAATTGTAACCGAGTAATCAGTGTAGACGCGCATATTAACATCCTGTGCCCATCGCTCGAATCTTGCTTCAGAAAGATCCCTTGTTGCCATATCGCGAATTGTAGCCGGATCCGAAAGAGCATTCTTGATCAGGACAGAATCGACCATTATCAGCGTATCGAGTCTTACGAGCAGACCAGATGCATCTGTTCCTGTTTCATGTAATTCCAATGTATCAAGGTGAAGGGCAAGTTCAAACGAAAGTTCCGGAAGGTGTACAGCACCGGCGCGATATTCATTGAAAGAACCGGGATTGACCGTATACACCACGTTCCTGCCCAGTCGCTCAGCGTAGAACTGTATGTCGGATTCGGTAATTGCTGCTGCTTCCCGTTCAAGCAGTAATGCTTTTGCGGCCGCTGCGCTTTCGACCATCAACCAGGAATTCCTGTAATTCAGAAAAAGAGGATCAATCAGATAACCCTCCGCCTGCAATTCCTTCTCAAGGATGACTCTTCTCCCGTATGCTACAATGTATTCCCCGATTGTATTGTCCTTTGAAAGGAAGGATTCCCTCTTCAGACTATCCATTCCAAGCCATGTCTCGCCGAGTTCTCCTACGGAGATGGAGTCATCCTGGACAGCCAGAATCCAGGTTGAATTATCAGCTGAGGTTCCGAAACACGCAGTGAGAACAATAAGGAGTGCCACTGAAGCTGTTATGCAGATTCTATAAAGTTTCAAAAGTGAATATTCCTTTCTGAGTAAACCTGAATACTCCATATGGAGTTATCCTCTGTTATAGAACCGTGCCGGGTCTGTATTCTCCGAATTCATCCCTGAGTACCCGGCATATTTCACCAAGAGTTGCGTAGCACCGCACCGAATCAAGTATGAAAGGCATCAGATTATCATTCGATCCTGCAGCTTTGCGAAGAGCTTCAAGACTTGTAATAACAGCATCGCCATCCCTTTTTTCCCTTATGCTGTCAAGTTTGGACAGCTGCGATTCGGCAACGGTTGGGTCAACTCTCAGCAAGCCTTCCGGCGGTCCCTCCGGAACTTTATAACTGTTAACACCGACGACAACTCTTTCCGTACTTTCAATCTCACGCTGATATCTGTAAGCTGAATCCTGAATTTTTCTCTGAGGATACCCACTCTCAATTGAGTTAACCATACCACCCATTGAATCGATTTTTTCTATATATTCCAGAGCCTCTTCCTCTATCTTATCTGTAAGGTTTTCAATGAAATAGCTACCCGCCAGCGGATCAACCGTATTCGCTACACCTGATTCATTAGCCACAATCTGCTGTGTTCTAAGAGCTATCCGAACCGCCTTCTCAGTCGGGAGAGAAAGAGCTTCATCCCTGCTGTTCGTGTGGAGGCTCTGAGTCCCGCCGAGTACCGCCGCGAGAGTTTGAATTGCTACTCTCACGATGTTGTTGTCCGCCTGTTGAGCAGTTAGAGTGGAGCCGCCTGTCTGAGTGTGAAAACGCATCATCAGGCTCTTTGGATTCTCTGATTTGAACCTCTCCCTCATGATCTGGCCCCATAATCTCCTCGCAGCTCTGAATTTAGATACTTCCTCAAGCAGGTCATTGTGCGCATTAAAGAAAAAACTCAGTCTGGGAGCAAAATCATCAACATTCAGTCCCGCTTCAATTGCCGCTTCAACGTATGCTATACCATCGGCAAGAGTGAATGCGACTTCCTGTGCAGCTGTACAACCTGCCTCGCGAATATGATATCCTGAGATACTTATAGTGTTCCATTTCGGTACATTCTCACTGCAGAAACAAAAAATGTCAGTTATGAGTCTCATGGATTGGGCAGGGGGGAAAATATAAGTTCCACGAGCCATGTACTCCTTCAAAATGTCATTTTGAATTGTACCGCGAAGCATTTCAGCCTTGATGCCCTGCTTCTCAGCTACCACAATGTACATCGCAAGGAGAACCGTGGCTGGTGCATTTATGGTCATGGAGGTGGAAACAGTATCAAGGGGAATCTGACTGAACAGGATCTCCATATCGGAGAGGCTGTCGATGGCGACACCGACCTTACCTATCTCTCCCTCACAGAGCGGATGGTCAGAATCGTATCCTATCTGAGTCGGTAGATCGAATGCCACTGAAAGTCCGGTCTGTCCCTGTGCAAGAAGGTAACGGTATCGTTCATTTGATTCCTCGGCCGTTCCGAATCCCGCATACTGCCGCATTGTCCAGAAGCGGCCTCTGTACATTGTGGGCTGTACTCCCCTCGTATAGGGATATTGACCCGGGAACCCCTGTTTCTTCAGATATTCCTCACCCGGTTTTTCAGGGAAGTAAACTCGCTCCACCGGCTCTCCTGATCCGGAGATGAAAGTCTCTTTTCTTTCTGGAAATTTTCTCAGAACAGGGTCAAGAATGTTTTCTTCCCAGAGTTTCTTCTTCTTTTCGAATTCTGCATCACTCATTAGAGTGTTTTCCTCCGTGGGTTGTATACTTTTGCCTTCTCTTCTCTTTGAAGTACTCTCAGACCTCCAAGCGCAAGAGCTTCCATCTCCATCTCACCGGGATAGACCAGAATCTTCGCAATAAAATCCGTATGACTGCGAATCATTTCCACGAAGTTTTTGTCATAAGCGATTCCACCGGTTAGTACTATCGCATCAACATTGCCCTCAAGAACGGTTGCCATGGCTCCAATCTCCTTGCTTACCTGGTATGCCATTGCTTCGTAGATCAGAGCGTACTCATCGTTTCCGTTCTTGATCTCTTCTTCGACATACATCATGTCGTTTGTACCAAGATAAGCCACAATACCACCGGCGCCCTTGATCATTTTTTTGACTTCCGGCAGAGTACGTTTTCCGCTGAAGCAAAGTGCTGTAAGATCACCAACAGGTAAACCTCCGGATCTTTCAGGCGTGAAAGGGCCATCACCGTTAAGAGCGTTATTAACATCAATAACTCTTCCAGCTTTATGAGCACCCACTGAGATTCCTCCACCGAGATGAACCACTATGAGATTTACCTGTGCATATGTCTTATTAATATCTGCGGATGCTTTCCGGGCAACGGCTTTCTGATTCAGGGCATGGAAGATCGATCTTCTGGGAAGATCAGGATGACCCGAAAACCTTGCAAGAGGTTCCAGCTCATCTACAACAACTGGATCAACTATGAACGCGGGACAGTGGGCTTCTTGAGCGAGTTCATTTGCTATTGGAGCTCCCAGATTAGAAACATGCTCCCCCTGAACACCTGCGCGGAGATCTTCAAGAAGCTCCTCGGCTACTTCGTATGTTCCTCCCTCAACAGGATAGAGAACTCCACCCCGTCCGACAATCGCGTCGAAGGATGCAATATCGTAACCAGCTTTCTCAAGCTCATTTTCAATAACATCTTTTCTGAAATCGTACTGATCGAAAATGTGGTCGAATCCTGCCAACTCACCATTGGAATGATTTATTTTAGCAGACCATACTTCCTTTTCGTTCTGAAACACAGATATTTTGGTTGACGTAGAGCCTGGGTTGATAGCTAGTATTCTGTAGTGGTCTGACATTCTTCTCCATTCTGATTAAGCTTATACTGTAGAAGAATTCTAATTCACTCTTTCGGGAAAGCCAAGAATGTGAGAAATGCAAATATCCGAGCAGCCGAAGAACTGAAGTTACTACTCAAACAGATGGAGCGCATCCGTGAAAGTTTCAGGCTGCAGAAGGATGAAGTACTAGCGAAGAAGGATCTGAAAGAACTTTATATCCTCAGAGAGCTTTCGAAGAGAAAGTACCAGCCTATGCTGAGGGATATATTCAGGGATATCAGAAGACTCTCCTGCATGATCGGTTTTGATGAACCGGGCGGAGAGGAAGCGGAGGATCTGATGATTGAAGCCGAAAAAGTATTCATGGAACTCCATGCACATCTGATATCCGTACCCAACCGACTGATTCGCGTTTTCAAATCCGGAGGAATCGACCTCAATCTGAACGGCAACTATGAGAGTGATTCATCGCAGCTGGACTGAATATGTATATTAGCTCTTCTAATGATAAATACGAGCTTTCAAGATAGAGAGGTTTTCCATGATCGCCATCAGTGATAAGGGAATAGCAAATCCGCTTTCAGCAGAGACACTCGAGAGCATGGCAGGGGAGAAAGTAACGCTTCATGGAGTAATTCAGCGAATTCGCCGTCTTGGATGGGGCGCGTTTATCGTACTGCGCCGCCATGACGGATTGCTGCAATGTGTTATGGGGAATGAAGGAAACGAAGATATTCTTGAGAGGCTTGATGTCGAGCAGTCGGTTGAAGTTAAGGGTACAGTGAAGAAAGCCGGAATAAAGGATAATTCGATTCATCCGGCATCAGTCGAGATCCAGGTTGATACAATTAATATCATTTCATCACCTGAGAGCCAGCCGCCTGTTGATACAACCAAGAAGATTCTTGATCTGCATATTGATACCAATCTTGATCTTCGCCCTTTGAGTTTGAGGCATCCCGGTGAAAGAGCCAGACTCAAGATTGCGGAATCATTTGCGCATGGTTTCAGAGAAAGCCTCTCAGGTATGGGATTTACCGAGATCCGCACACCGAAGATCTGCTCAGCCGGAGCTGAGGGTGGAGCAAATATCTTTAAAGTTGATTACTTCGGTCGGCCTGCGTTTCTCGCACAATCCCCGCAGTTCTACAAGCAGATGGGTGTAGGTGTCTTCGAGCGTGTGTTCGAAGTAGGACCTGTTTTCAGAGCTGAACCTCACCAGACTTCCAGACATATCAACGAATACACCTCTCTGGATTTAGAGATGGGTTTCATTGCTGGATTTGAAGACGTGATGTCCCTTGAGACAAAGGTTCTGAGACATTGCCTCGAAACTGTGATGAAGAACGCCTCGTATGAACTGGAAATGCTCGGAGCTAAGATGCCTGAGATCGGTGAGTACATACCATCCATAACGCTGGAGGAAGCACACAGGATTACATCTGAATTAGGCGGTAGGGACTGTACGGGGGAACCTGACCTCGATCCTGCGGAAGAGAAGATACTCTGCAGATATTCACAGGAGGAATGGGGTTCTGAATTTCTCTTCGTAACTCACTTTCCCACGGAGAAAAGGCCATTCTACACGATGGATGATCCTGAAAGTCCCGGAACGACGCTTAGTTTCGATCTGCTTTTCAGAGGTCTTGAGGTTACAACCGGAGGGCAAAGGATCCACGAATACGAAATGCAGGTTGAAAAAATGAGGAAATTCGGACTGAATCCGGATGATTTCGAGAGTTATCTGCAGGCGCACAAATACGGTCTTCCACCACACGGAGGCCTTGCAATAGGTCTTGAGAGGATGACCGCGAGGATTCTCGAGGTGGATAATATCCGGCTTACAACGATGTTTCCACGAGATGCTAAACGTTTAACACCCTGATCTAACTTTCAGACTGATCCCACCACTGCCAGATGTACCACTCTCCGTCTTCATCCTCTCTGCAGATGAAGAGAGCCGAACCTGATGCTCTGAATCCGGTTGATTGAGCTCCGTCGGTATAGACTTTCAGATCGAACGTTCTTGGAAGGGCAAGTGATAAGCCTGAAGGATCACCTGTCCAGGGGTATTCAGCTTCTCCAATAAGAGTCAGTTCAATTGCCGTTACCGAGTTGAACATCGCGATATGAAATTCCTCCTCAGTAGCGATACCCCAGTATTCATCAATCTCGCCATTACCGGTGTAATCAGCCCAGTCAATCTCTAGAAGATGAAACTCGAAATCACTTCTGAAGCATGCCATATAGTGATCGATATCCATGCTGATGTATGCATATTCCAGGTTTTTCAGTACTTTCCAGGCGCTGTCGACAGGACTGTAGTACTGGTACGGGTCGACCGGAGTAATCTGCTTGGGAGCAAACGGATTCCAGCATGCGGATAATGATATAATGATTGACGTAATCACGGCTGCTACCGCGAACTTCGACCTTCTCACTTTTCTGTCCTTTCAATTTATGCGAATCAGCGTTGATTTCCACCTTCTGAAAAAACGCTGAATCTACATTTCGTGCAAGCTAACTGAAAAGAGAAAATGATCAGATCAAACCTCCTGTTTGAGTTAATATCCTAATAAACAATTTAGAATCAGGAGCCTTGCGTCAAGAGTCCAGCAACCACAATCCTTAATCGATAATTGGAGGACCTGGTGGTAAATCGCTATTAGTATCATCGATATCTTCATCGGATTCATCTTGAGACAGCGAGGCTTTTGGCATGAGATCGCGGTCCTTCAGTCCCACGAATTTACCGAAAGCTGACTTCTCCAGGAGAAGCAGTCGCGCTGCCTTCTCCACAACTTCGACCGCGTCGCAGGCAGTATCAATATCCCTGCCAAGACCAAGAATGCCGTGTTTTCTCCAGATGACGCAATCACTGTTCTCAAAGGCTTTTGCCGTTTCCACCCCCAGCTCCCATGTGCCGGGGGTCATGTAATCAATGAATCGCACACCGCGCCCGAGAAGAAGAGATATCTCTGGATGAGATCTGTTGACGGCGTCTTCGAGCATTTCTCCCGGCAGGTCGCTGGAGGACAGCGCCAGCATATGGGTTGAATGAGTATGAACGAGAGATGCTGTCGGCCAACCTCGACTTACCGCCCCCGCCAGAACAAGAAGATGCGTACTGAATTCGCTTGTGGGATCTTTGCTTCCCTCAAGTCTGATGATTTTCAGTCCGTCAGAGGAGACTCTGACAGGAACTACTTCGGTATCGAGTTTCTGCTGAAGCGTTCTGAATCGACTCCAGGCACAGGTAATCAGGAAAGTTCTTCCTGCCAGTTCAGGCATCGGTATCGGGAGGGGATCGGAAAAAACCTGCCCCTCCCATATCATGTCATCTGTCCCTTCCGGAAGCAGAACGGAGATATTCCCCGCGTTGGCCTCAGCCCAGCCCATACTGACGAGCTGTGTTGCTATGCGACCGATATCTTCTCTGGTGGACTGAATGATGTCCATATTGTCTTTCACTGTCCCTCTTTGATTCTCCCGCTCAGAAAACTTCCTCAGCAGCTTTCTCTATGATGCTGATCCCTTTAAGAAGTTCGTCGTCCGTAATATTCAGAGGGGGTCTGAATCTTATGCTTTTGTCGCCACAGGGAAGAATAATAGCTCCATTCTTCATTATCTCCGCGATCATACTGTTCCTGGTTTCTCCGTCTTCGAGATCAAAGGCGCACATAAGTCCCCGGCCACGGACATTCGAGATTTTTCCAGGATACTTCTTCTCAAGATTGTAAAGAGCATCGAGGAGGGTCTTGCTTCTGCTGCGTACATTTTCCAGCGTGTCTTCTTCGACCATGATTTCGAGGTATCGCGTGCATCTGACCATATCAACGAGATTGCCGCCCCAGGTGGAATTAATCCTGCTGGATTCGTGAAATACATTGTTCTCTACTTCATCAACACGCTTGTTGCAGGCGATTCCGCAAACCTGGGTTTTCTTGCCGAAACAGAAGATGTCGGGCTCTACACCCAGAGACTGCCATGCCCACCATTCACCGGTAAGCCCCAATCCAGTCTGAATCTCATCAAAAATGAGCATGAATTCATGCTTGTCTGCACGTTCGCGGAGCTGCTTCATGAACTCGGATCTGAAATGATTATCTCCACCCTCTCCCTGAATCGGTTCAATGACAAGACAGGCAATATCATGCCCGTATTCACTAATGGCTTCATCTATCTGCTCAAGAGCAGTTTCTTCGGCCTCAATGACTTCGTCAAGGTTCTCCTCAAGGGGGAATTTGATCGAAGGCGGATCAATTCTTGGCCAGTCAAACAGAGGAAAGTACATGTACTTTCTTGGATCGGCTGTATTTGTCAGAGAAAGAGTATATCCTGTTCTTCCATGGAAGGCTTTTCTGAAGTGAATGACCTTCGAGCCCAACTCGCCTCTGCCAGCCTCAAGATTCTTACGTACCTTCCAGTCAAAAGCCGTTTTCATTGCATTTTCAACTGCAAGGGCACCGCCCGAAATGAAGAAAAGGTAAGGGTGGCTGTCAGGAATGACTGTATCCGCGAATGTTTCCACGAAAGCAGCAAGCTCTTCGCTATAGAAATCCGAGTTGGATGGTTTGTTGATAGCGACACTTGCGAGGTAGTTTCTGAATTCCTCGGTACACAGCCCGGGATGATTCATACCCAGTGGTGCTGAAGCAAAAAAACTGAATAGATCAAGATAATCCTTATCACTCTGAGAATCATGTATGGTGCATCCCTTGCTTTTCTCAAGATCAAGAACCATATCAAAACCATCTGCCAGCATATGGTTCGCTATCGTTGCCCTGACTTTTGACGCAGGTATGTATTTCATTGTTCACCACCCCTTTCACGAGTTGTATATTTCTGTTTGAACTGGATTGTTCAGCACTGGTTCACATTTGAATTATTTCCGGATGAATGCCACCTAATCTCTCTTGAAAGAGCCGATTTGTCAACTCTTCTTGCAGGATTCATCCGGGAGTGCGTATATTCATATTGTATATTGGAAAAGTGACATTTTCTATCGTGTTTATTCACAAAAATATCAGGGAGAGTTCATGAAACCGGTAAGAAATCTCGAAGAGATGAAGAAGATAGCCAGGGAGCTTCCTTCACAACGAGTTGCTGTTGTTCGGGCTGATGAAGTTGAAACCATGAGCGCTATTGGCTCTGCTGTTAAAGAAGGTATGGCTGAGGCAGTTCTTATCGGTCCTGAAAAGGGAATTCGAGAAGCCGCGGAAAAGGCTGATTTCGATCTGAACGGCATTGAAATCATACATGCTGATGATGACAAGACTGCATCTGAAAAAGGGGTTGAAATCGTTCGATCCGGTAAAGCCGATGTCATCATGAAGGGTCTGGTGGCTTCAAGTTCGTTCCTTCGCGCTATTCTTGACAGGGAGAATGGCTTAAGAGCCCCTGGAGTTCTGAGTCATGTAGCTGCGTTTGATGTCGCAGGATATGACAAGCTTCTGATAATTACGGATGCCGCCATGAATATCGCGCCGAATTTCGAACAGAAAGTCGGTATGCTGAAAAACGCGATTACGGTTGCTCACGCTCTGGGAATCGATCATCCCAAATCAACTTATGTCTGCGCCAAGGAAGTCCCATACGAAAAGATGCCCTGCACGATGGAAGCGGCCAGAATGCAGGAACTGGCGGATGAGGGTGAATTCGGCGATATCATTTTCGATGCTCCTCTTGCCCTGGATCTTGCTGTATCCCCCGAGGCATGCAGAATAAAGAAGATTGAAAGTCCTGTCGGTGGATATGCCGACATTCTGCTTATGCCTGATATTGAAGCAGCCAATGTTCTCTACAAGGCACTCATCTTCATTTCAGGCGGAGAGCTTGGCGCGGTAATTATGGGAGCAACAAACCCGGTTGTACTTACATCAAGGGCTGATTCCGCTGAATCCAAACTCTGCTCCATTGTTCTGTCCAGCGTTGTAGCCGGATACCAGGCCGGAGGCGGGAAATAGTGAAGGTTGTATTGGCAAGCGATCACGCAGGGTATCCCCTGAAGTGTGAACTGGTCGGGTGGCTCAAAGATGAAAAAGGGCTTGATATAGAAGATCTTGGCCCCTTTTCCACCGATTCTGTCGATTATCCGGATTATGCAGCTGCTCTTTGCAGGTATATGCTTGATAACAGCGCGGACCTGGGCATCCTTATCTGTAATTCGGGATTAGGCATGAGCATGACCGCGAACAGATTCAGGGGAATCAGGGCAGCACTGTGCCTGTTTCCTCGGATGGCTTATTACGCAAGACATCACAATAATGCGAACGTGCTTGTTCTCGGTGGAGGAATTATCTCGGCTTTCCAGGCAAAGGAAATCGTAGATGTATTTCTATCAGAGGAGTTTGACGGCGGACGGCACAGCAGAAGAACCGACAAGATGGATACAGTCTGATTCACAAGTATTCGATTATTCCACGGGAGATTACATGATTGACATAATCTGCGGGGCACGACCTAATTTCATGAAGGTTGATCCCATAATAAGAAACACTGATCCGGCTGTTGAGATAAGACTTGTTCATACGGGTCAGCACTACGATCATATAATGTCACAGAGTTTTTTCGATGATCTGGATCTGCCCAGACCTGACGTTAACCTTGAAGTCGGGTCCGCGAGCATTACCGTACAGACGGCTACAATCATGCAGAGGTACGAGAAAGTATTCCTTGAGGGAAAACCAAAAGCTGTTGTTGTTGTCGGTGATGTAAATTCAACTCTCGCTTGTGCGCTTGTGGCAGTACGGTATGGAGTTCCAGTAATTCATGTAGAGGCGGGGCTCAGAAGTTTTGATCGCCATATGCCTGAGGAGATCAACAGAGTACTGACAGATCAAATCGCGAATCTGCTTCTCATCACTTCCACTGAAGCCAGGGATAACCTGCTGGCTGAAGGCAGACAGA
>DAOWAG010000016.1 GCA_030634715.1 Candidatus Aegiribacteria sp.
AACTACCAGCCTGATCCTTTCAGATGGAAGATCCATTCGATGGGAATCGATGACCAGCACAGACTCTGGGTCAGGAGAGGAACCGAGGAAACCCCTACTTTTGACGTTTTCGATTACGATGGAAACCATCTCTTCACAGCTGAGATACCTGGCATAACCGGGCATAACGGTCTCCTCTGGGAGGTTCATGTAGATGAGGAAGGCATCCTGGCCTGGTCACTGGATCCTCCTGATGGATACCAGAAACTCTTCATTATGGAACTTGCCGGACAGTAATGATTGGAAAAGGGAAACTCAGAACAGGCTGAGTTGACCGGTATCAAAATGTAGTCCATACATGGCTGCACCAGCGGATTAAGTAGACTCCGGTATTCTCCGCCTTTTCGATAGAAGTATAAGATCTCTGATTTCCGTTTCGTTACTGCATTTCATCCAGTTGGAGTCGAAATCAGGGGCGCTTGTAATCTCAGCAATCGCCATAAGTGCTCTGAGATGAAACATCCTTTCGTCTCTTGAGCCTGCAAGCACGAAGATCATCTTGACAGGCGAATTCTCACCACCGAAATCTACTCCTTCACGGCACCTTGCGATGACAATGGAAAATTTCTTCTCTCCCGGTACAATGATGTGAGGGATTGCCAGGGCTTTCCTGAGAGCGGTTGTCGACTCCTTTTCTCGCGAAAGGAGAAGGTTGGCGAGTTCACTTCCCGTAAGATTGAGAGATATTGAAAGTCTGTCTGAAACAAAAGCGAGGAATGGTTGCAGATCGAGAGGACCCTCAATATCAAGTATTGGAGCTTCAAGAACAAGCTTATCGAATCTGTCTTCCTGAATATTATCCCGGTCTTTTAGAACCTGCGCAAGTTCTCTTACAAGCCCATTCGTCTCCCTGATCAGTTCTCTTGGAAATATACGCGCTGCCAGGCGCAGAAGAGCGTATTGCCTGCTCGATCGTTTGCGAGAGTGAAAGAAGTACCATGCAACTCCACCAATTATTACGAGTACAATGGATACAAGGGCAGACTGTCCCAGTTTTGCAAGGAGCATGATCATCCCGACTATTCCGAGAAGTTGAATCCAGGGGTAGCCAGGGCTTTTAAATATCGGCTTGTATGTATGAATTCTGCTCTCTCTCATGACAATTACGGCGATATTCACCAGCAGGAACAGAAGCAGCATCATAGTTGACGCAAGCTTAACGAGGTGTACGAAATCAAGGAGAAGAAGCAGAATAATGATGATGCCTGTCAAGAGTATGGAGACCCATGGAACTCCCTTTTTTCTTGATATTCGTGACAAACCAATTGGAAGAAGATCATCGCGGCTCATGGCGAACGGGAATCTTGCCGAGGCCAGGATACCTGCATTTGCGGTTGATAGAAATGCAAGTACTGCTGCAACGCTCATTATCGTGATACCGGTTCTACCCGCAATCATTTTTGCCGCATCCGAGATCGGCATGCCAGTTGATGCAAGGAGCGATGGGTCCAGCACTCCTACGCAAACGAGGACGGAGACAAAATAGAGAACGGTCACGATTGCCAGCGCAAGCATCATGCTAACTGGTATATCCCTTCCAGGATTCTTCACCTCCTCCGCTACGCTGGTGACTTTTGTCAATCCACCGAAAGCTACAAATACAAGCGCTGCTGCTTCGAGAATTCCATTGAAGCCATTCGGAGCAATTGGCTTGAACCGTTCAGGCGAGAGATATGTGAGCCCAAAACCTTCGAAGAGAATGAGGGAGAGCAGAAGACCCGCAACCAGAACAATCTGAGCTTTGCCTGCATGTCCGGCTCCTCTGAGATTGATTCCGGTGAACAGAATACAGGAAATCATTGCGAAGAGTCTACCGTTTATTTCCGGTGACAGGAATTCCATGAATATGCCAAGACCGACAAAGGCAAACGCGGTTTTTACCGATAATGAGAACCAGGCGGCAAGACCGGAGAGGGTTCCGGCGAGAGGCCCGAGAGCCCTGTCAACGAAATAGTAAGTACCGCCTGCTCTAGGCATTGCAGACGCAAGCTCTGCTTTACTGAACATAGTTGGAATGGTTAGGATTCCAGCAATCAGATATGAAAATATTACTCCGGGTCCCGCCACTGAGAAGGCAAATGCAGGGAGGATAAAGAGACCGGAACTTATCATGGCTCCTGTCGCAATTGAAAACAGTGCGGGAATGCCAAGTACTCTGCGAAGTTTACCTGTTCCCGATCCTGCATGTTGCATAGGCTGCCTCCTATGACATTATTGTCTTATGCTAATGATAAGTCCAGCGAGAAAGCAGTGCACTTAGGAATATACTGTATATCTCCTGATTGGATGTTTCACGTATGTTTCATGCAAGTATGAGGTCACTCTTGAATATTTCAGTGTGCCTCCTTAATAGTAAACACAGAGGGTATTGTGAATAAAAGCAGGATTACTGAAGGTGCTTTCATAGAAACAGTTAGAACCAGGAGTCTATTACCTGAAGGCAGCAGGATCTGGGCAGCTGTTTCCGGCGGTAGCGATTCTGTGGCTCTATTAAGATTGTTGCTGCAATTTGCTAATCACATGAGATGGGATGTGTCTGTCCTTCATATTGATCATTGTTCAAGGTCTGACAGCGTAAATGATAGTGCGTTCGTGGAAAAACTCGCTGTTGAGATGGGATTGTCCTTTCAATTGAGAAAAATATCGCCTCCTGAATCAGGATCGCTTGAAGCTTACTTCAGCAGAAAACGTGAAGAAATTTATTTTGAGATCGCAGGAAGTGCTGATCTGGTTGCGACAGGGCATACATCCTCCGACAGAGCCGAGACGCTCCTAATGCGACTCCTTGAGGGCTCCGGTCTGAGAGGTCTGGGTGGAATGGACTATTTTGGACGAGGTCCTGTTATAAGACCACTTCTCGATCTATCACGGCATGATCTTCAAGAGTACCTCTCGATAATTAATCAGAAGTGGATTGATGATCCAACTAATTCCCTCGATACTTTCCTCAGAAACAGAATTCGACAGACCATTATGCCTGCTCTTGAATCTTTATCTCCGGGATGTTCTTCTGCTCTGGGCAGGTCTTCCGCAAATCTGTCTCAATGGCGGGATGTAATCGATGATATGATCGAGAAATCAATTGAAGAACTCGTATCCGGAGATAAATTTACTGTTAAGCAATATATGAATTACCCGAAAGCTGTTAGACTTGGTATTCTGTGGGTGCTCAGCGGTCGCCCCAGAGGTGGAAGAGAGGAAATCGAAAAAACTGACAGGTGGTTAGCTGACAAGAAAAAAGGGTTTCATTTGCTTCCCGGAGGCATGAGGATTACTATTGATAAATCCCAAGTATTTATTGAAAGATCTTTACAGCGAACGGAGAATGATCAGTGAGTAATGATTATGATGTGCTGATTTCCTCAAAAGAGATCAGGAAAGGCATAAGTAAATTAGGTAAAATGCTTTCGGACCATTATCAGGGAAAACAGATTGTGGTTATTCCTCTCTTAAAGGGAGGTTTCATGTTTGCTGCGGATTTGATACGATCTATGAAGGTTCAATTGCAGATCGAGTTCCTTGGCGCAGCAAGTTACGGAGAACAGACAGAATCTTCCGGAGAAGTAAGACTTACGCTTGATACCACTCTTCCTTTAGCAGGCAGAGACGTCCTCCTGGTAGAGGATATCGTCGACACTGGACTCACTCTGGCGTATATTCAAAAGCTGATTAAATCAAGAGATCCAGCCTCTCTTCACACAGTTGTTCTGCTTGACAAAAAAATCAGAAGAAAGGTTGAAGTAGAAGTTGATCGGGTTGTATTTAACATTCCTGATAAATTTGTATTCGGATATGGGCTCGACAGCCCTGGAGGGTTTGGGAGAAATCTATCCGACATCGTAGTGATAAGGGAATGAACGGATCAGGAGATATATGAACAACAAACGCCCGCCAGGTAAAATACCGTCCCAGCCGATAACTGCCGGTTGCTCAGTGAGAACCATCACTATGTGGTTGCTTATGGTTCTAATCGCCTTTACGATATTTCAGGTATTTGATACAGGCAGAAACAGTGTTGATATTCCTTATTCCCGTTTGATGGAATACATCAGCAAAAACGATGTCAAATCGGTTGTTATCGAGACCGGGGGTTCGATTAAAGGTGAATTCTATATGCCGCAAACCGAAGATGGAACTGATTTTACTGAATTCACCAGTTTCATTCCGTTCGAAAATACAGGTGTTCTTGACTCCCTGTCCGCTCATGGTGTTCTTGTAACCGCACAACCACCAAACGAATTACTGGCTCACTTACTCTCGTTCATTCCATTTCTTCTGCTTATTGGTTTCTTTATCTACTTCATGCGAAGAGCTGGAGGAGGAGGGAAGGCTTTTTCCTTCGGGAAAAGCAAAGCCAGACTGTTCTCAAGTGATAATCCACAGGTAACATTTGAAGATGTAGCAGGAGCTGATGAAGCGAAAGCGGAACTTTTGGAAGTGATAGAATTCCTCAAGACACCGGAAAAATTTCAGCGTCTGGGAGGAAAAGTTCCCAAGGGTGTTTTACTGGTTGGCAGACCAGGTACAGGGAAGACATTACTGGCAAAAGCTGTGGCCGGTGAAGCCAAGGTTCCATTCTATTCCATGAGTGGATCCGATTTCGTGGAAATGTTCGTTGGTGTGGGGGCAAGCCGTGTTAGAGACCTTTTTGTACAGGGCAAGTCAAAAGCTCCATGCATTATTTTCATTGATGAGATAGATGCTGTAGGAAGACACAGAGGAGCTGGTCTTGGAGGAGGACATGATGAGAGGGAGCAGACACTGAATGCTCTTCTTGTGGAAATGGATGGATTTGAGGAAAATGCGGGTGTCATAGTCATGGCTGCTACTAACCGTCCTGATGTTCTTGATCCTGCACTATTAAGACCCGGCAGATTTGACAGGACAATTGTTGTGAGTATGCCGGATGTAAAGGGCAGAGAGGCGATACTGAAAGTCCATACGCGCAAGATGCCGGTGGACAGGTCAGCGAGTCTGGAGAAAGTTGCCAGGAGCACTCCTGGATTCAGCGGCGCGGATCTGGAGAGCCTGGCGAATGAAGCAGCTCTGCGAGCCGCAAGACGCAATGCTACAAGGGTTGAACAGGAAGATTTCGATTACGCCATTGATAGAATAATACTCGGTCTTGAACGTAAAAGCATTATTATCAATCCTATACAGAAGAAGTGTACCGCATATCACGAAAGTGGTCATGCGGTTGTCGGGATATTTGTTCCGGAAGCAGATCCCATTCACAAGGTGACTATTGTACCCAGAGGTATGGCTATGGGAGTAACCAGCTTCCTTCCCGCTGATGATCGATATACCTACACACTCAAAAAGCTCGAAAGTATGCTCGCGACGCTTCTTGCTGGAAGAGCGTCGGAAATCCTTTTTCTTGATACTCTGAGTACCGGAGCTGGAAATGACCTTGAGAAAGCGACTGCTCTCGCACGTAAGATGGTTTGTGAATGGGGAATGAGCGACGAACTAGGGCCGGTTGCGCATGCTGAAACGAGCGAAACGATTTTCCTTGGAAGAGAATTCAACAGAACCAGAGATTACAGTGAGCATACTTCCCAACTGATTGATTCCGAGATAAAGAGACTCGTTGATGAAGCCTATAGCAGAGCACATGATATTCTTAATATTAACAAAGATATTGTGGAGCGTATTTCTGAACAGCTTCTTGAGAAGGAAACGATCTCCAGCGAGGAGATCAACTCTATTTTCCAGGAACTACGACCTGATTTTGGTTCTATTCCTACACTGCAGATCAGTTCAGACAGTAAGACCGAACCTGTGTCTACAGAAGAGATTACTGAATCTGAAGATGTTGATCACAAAGATGATGGATCTGAGGAGTCTTCCAATACTTACTGAAGCTCTGTCACTCATTGGAAGGGGAGTCAAGGTTATCTGAATGCGGCTCAGAAAACTGCATCTTGCGACTGATGAGGATTGGCAGAGAGAGCTTGCACGTATTGGTGCCGATCCTGAAACCTGGGACAGACTATCACTCAAATGCAGAGTGGTTGTTTTTTCTACCGGATATCTTCCAGCAACAGCTGCTAATATTCTGAAGCAGTGTATGCTTTCCGGCGGAGCAGATGCGATTGTTTCACGAGGATCAGTATCCTGCAGAGTCAAGGATACTGCAGCGATGATTATCGGAACACCCAGGCAGATTCTGAGGGGCTGTACATCTCTTGTCGGGCAGCCATTTGATCTTCCTGCACTTGCGGGAGAATTGAGAAACGCTCTTGATGACTTCCCTGTACTTCCCGAAACCATTCCTGCCCGAAATAAAGTTCTTGATTTTCGCGAGAAGCCATTGATTATGGGAATACTTAATGTAACTCCGGATTCCTTTTTTGATGGTGGCAGATATCTGAATACTGATGATGCTCTTATTCATGCCAGGCAGATGGTCAGTCAGGGTGCGGATATAATTGACATAGGAGCTGAATCAACACGTCCTGGTTCTTCTTCTGTCCCTGTGGATGTTCAGCTCGATCGCCTTCTCCCGATTATTGAGTCTCTTCATTCTGATTGTGAAGCGGTAATCTCAGTTGATACGGTAAGTGCTTCTGTAGCCAGAGCAGTCCTGTCCGCGGGAGCGGAAGCGATTAACGATGTTTCCGCTCTGTCCGATCCGACCATGGCGCAGACAGTTGCCGAAGCAGGAGTTCCTCTTGTTCTGATGCACATGAAAGGCACACCACAGAATATGCAGGATAATCCTGAATATTTTGATGTTATCGAGGAGATCTATTCATTTCTTGAAGAGCGGATTGAAGTAGCGATGGAAGCGGGAATACGGAAGGAACATATTATCATCGATCCCGGGATTGGATTCGGGAAAAGACTGAAAGATAATCTTCGCATTATATCCAGACTGGAAGAATTCAGGTGGCTGGGATGCAGAGTTCTGCTTGGTCACTCAATGAAGAGTTTTATCGGGCAATTGATCCGTAGTGAATGCATTGCCGAAAGAGAGATTGGTTCTCATGCTGTTACTGCTTTATCTTCAAGCAGTGCGGATATTGTAAGAGTGCACGATGTTGAGGGAACGTTTCAAGTATTCCAGATCACTCGAGCGCTGAAGTACCTTGCGTCAGATTAGGGGCAGTAAAGTAAAATGATACAGCCGCTTGGTCATTCAATTGTTAGTGGATTCTGGCTTGCCCAGCTTGCGAATATCATTGTCATTGCTCTGGCTGTTAGAATGCTGCTGAAATACCTATGGCGTACACCGGCAATGCCGGTCATCCTCATGTTCATGATTCTGATCCTGTTCGCGAATATTCTTGGTGAACTTGGATTCTTCACTTTCAGCTATCTCCTGCAGAACCTGACTCCACTTCTCTTTATCGCGGTGGTTGTGATATTCCATGAGGAGATCAGAGATCTTCTTGGTTCAATGGGACGAAATCTCAGGAAATTATATGGCCATGGAGATATATTGGAACATAGTGCCATTGAATCACTTGTTGAATCCTGTGTACTTCTGAGGAAGCATCGACTCGGAGGACTATTTGTAATTGAAAGGGAGGAATCCCTTGAAAAAGTATATGGTGATCCAGTTCTGCTGGATAAGCTCAAGATCGATCCGCCTCTTATAGCTGCAATGCTGCAACCTCCCGGAGTACTGCATGATGGGGCAGTTATCATAAATAACGGAACCATTGTTGGAGCAAGAGCAATTCTCCCTCTCTCAAGAAGAACCTATTTTGGCAGATCGAAATCCAACAGACCGCGTCCCGCTCTCGGTACGCGTCACAGGGCTGCTATAGGGATAACAGAAGTATCTGATGCAATTGCAGTTGTAGTCAGTGAGGAAACCGGGAATTTCAGTATCGCCCATGGAGGAGTCCTTGAGGAAGCTTTTCCACAGGATGAATTCACCAGGAGACTGATCGAGCTGACTTCCGCCAGAGAAGATACCTGACCTTGCTTGAGAAGCTGAAAAGTGAACTTAAAGGTACTGCCCTTGATGCAGTCAACAGGGCAACTATGGATATTCCTGCTCCTTTTCAGAAAGCACTTCAGTCATGTGTAACGCACAATGATCATCTGGAAATCAGTCTTCTTGCCTGTGCAGCTTCGGAGTGGAGTGGTCATTCGCGGGTTACAGGGATGCCTGTCGCGGTGGCTGCTTTGATGCTTCGTTCCGGTATTTCAGTACATCTTACTCTTCCTGGCTTTTCAGCAATGAATGCCAGCAATTCCGATCTCCTTGAAAAGCAGGATGATGTTACGGTAATTCTCGCGGGAGATGCTCTTCTTGCTCTTGCGATGGAATATCTTGCAGAGAATGGTGGTCGATATGCCGCAAGATTGCTTGCTGAAGCAGTTAGGGCTACTGGAGCGCGTGGAATGCTTGCTGGACTGTCACTCAAACTGGACCAGCAGGAGGAAGACATTTCTATTGTGCCTGATGGACGGTCAATATGGGAAGTTTCAAGTGGACAAATAGCACGATTCGCCGCACATGGGGGTGCGTTACTTGCCGGAGCTTCTGACATGATGCTTGATGATGCCGCACAGATAGGACTGCTTACCGGTCGAGCCTGGTATCTTGTTGAAAAGTCAAAATGCGAATCAGTAAAGAGAGACGAAAGAAATCTCATGTTCGAAGCCCGAACCCTTATGGAGCAGGCTGAAGCAATCGCAGGACATGGCCCGGAAGCAGATCTTTTCCATTCAATCATGTATCTATCCGACTTCTTCTCGGGGACGTAGTCCCTGATTAGAGGAGGTTGTATGGGTCTACATCAACTTCAAGACGCACGCCACGGTGCGGTATTTTTTCATACTGTTTTCTGATTCTCTTTGATAATTCAGCCAGTGATTTTCTCGATGATGACCTGGCAAGTGAGCTCCATCTCCATCGTCTGTTGATTCTGGGGAAAGCGGCTTCCTGTGGAGAAGAAACATTTACATCAGCGATTTGAATTCCCTTCGTACTGGAATAAGCAACCTTGCGGACATTTTCCTTATCCAGTCCGCTCCAGACAAATCTGATGAGATGCCCGAAAGGTGGATATCCGAAGGCTTTTCGTACCTTACTCTCATCTTCCCAGAAATCATTGTAGTCATGTCTTGCTGCTATCCTGATAGTCACGTTCTCAATATCAAATGTCTGCAGAACAACCTCCCCCTTTATGGATCCCCTGCCGGCTCTTCCAGCAACCTGAAGAATCAGCTGGAAAGTTCTCTCAGCTGCCCGGAAATCAGGGAAGGCCAAACCCATATCAGCAGCGATTATTCCAACCAGAGTTACTCCCTGAAAATCATGTCCCTTTGCGACCATCTGGGTTCCAAGAAGCACATCTCCACGGCCCTGTGCGAATGCGCCAAGAATATCCCAGTGCGCGTTCTTTCCTCTTGTTGTGTCGGCGTCCATTCTGACGACTCTGGTCTGCGGAAGCAGTTTCCCGAGTGCTTCTTCTACTTTCTGTATTCCAGGACCCATATGTGAGAATTCATTAAAACCGCATTTCGGGCAATTTCTTAAGGCTGCCTTCCAGTGTCCGCAATAGTGACATTTTAGAACCTGTCCCTTTTTATGATATGTAAGAGTCACACCGCAGTTGGGACATTCCTCCCTGTGTCCGCAGTTCCTGCACATCTGCGTTGGAGAGAAACCTCTTCTGTTTATGAGAATAATGCACTGCTCTCCTTTTGCTGTTCTCCTGCCGATCCCGCTGAGAAGTTCATTAGAGAGAAGAGGATGCTTCATTCTGCCTGCGTTAACCAGAATGGTTTCCGGCATTGGAACGCCATCTATTCTTTCCTTGAGCTCAAGAAGTGTGTATTTGCCATCAACAGCATTTCCGTAGGATTCCATTGATGGACTTGCCGATCCAAGAATTACGGGAATATTCTCCTTCATGCTTCTGACGACAGCGATATCACGTCCGTTGTACCTTGGCAGTTCGTTCTGCTTATAACTGCTGTCATGCTCCTCATCAACAACGATTATTCCGGTATCAGGCAGCGGAGCGAAAATCGCGCTTCGAGGTCCGATTACAATTTTTCTTTTTCCCTGTTTGGCAAGGTTCCAGCTGTCCAGCCTCTCTCCAGGTGTCATACCGCTGTGAAGAACAGTCACAAGTCCTGGGAATCTTCTGCTGAATCGAGAAACAGTAAGCGGCGTAAGGGAGATCTCCGGCACAAGGACAAGAGCATTGCGACCTTTCTCTATTACTTCTGAGATTGCCCGTAAGTACACTTCTGTCTTTCCGCTTCCCGTAACACCATGGAGAAGGAATACAGAGCCTTTGTTCAAACTCCCGCAAATGCTCTCCAGCGCGGTTTTCTGCTGTTCCGAGAGAGTTGGAATCTCCTTTTTGTCCTCAATATCGATATTGATCAGAGATTCTCTATACTTTCGTCGGTAGAATTCCTTTATGAGCTTCTTCTTCAATAACGCTTTAAGTGAAGACGGAGTGGCTCCTGTTGCCGACAGCAGCTGCCTGCGAGGAACAGCGGCTTCAGAGGTGGCCAGATAAAGCAGGATTTCAGCCTGTTTCGGAGCGCGTTTCCTGATTGCCTCAGCTTTACGCGTCAACTTTGATCTATCGATGAGCGGTTCTATCATCCTCTCTCGAACGGGTTCCGGTTCCGATACAGGTTTCCATAGTATCCGGATGATTCCGTCTAATTCCAGCTGAGATAGATGCTTTTCAAGGGAAAATTTTCCATTCAGATTGTCTTTCAGAATTCTGACAGGAACCGCTCTTCCCTCGGGAAGCAACTCTTGAAGTGGGTTGGAGGGA
Source organism: Candidatus Aegiribacteria sp. (assembly GCA_030634715.1). The sequence continues at coordinate 10,803 of DAOWAG010000016.1, forward strand.
TCAAGCTTCCCAAGAAGCATGACGGTTTTCTCCGCTTTACCGGAAATACCAGGAGGATGCGCCGCAGCCATCATCATTCCTGGAGGAGCCTGATAGTATTCGGCTGCCCAATGAACGAGCTCAAGAATATTCGGGGGAAGCAGAGGAGAGGTGTCCAGCCTTTTGAGAACGTTCTTAATTCTGATATTCTCCGTGCTGCCGGTGATTCCCCAGATGTATCCGATTACCGTGTTTTTTCCAAGAGGTACGATAACTCTGCAGCCAAGGGGACTTGCATTATCCATTTCTTCCGGCAGACGATAGGTATATGTGCTCCATAAAGGTCGGTTAAGGGCTACTTCGATCAGCCGCCCCCGTTTTTCATTACTCACTGTAACGCAGAATTTCCTGATATATGAAAGGCTTTCTGATACACTTCCTGCCTGGCCCTGCCGATTACCATCGGGAGTTTCGGCAGTGTGGGGAAGAACCCGTCCTGATAGACTATTCTGCCATCAACAATTGTCAACCTTACCCTGGATGCCCAATCCAATTCCAACAGATATCTGAGAGGATCCTCAGCGAGCGTGAGTTCCTCCCATTCTTCAGCGGAAGGTTCGATCAGGACAAGGTCTGCAGCATAACCTGGAGCCATCACTCCGGTGTTCTCCCATCCCAGAGCATCTGCCGCAGAGGAAGTAATTCCTTTGAACCAGAAATCTGAAGAGAGAGATGACGGGGAGCCGGTTACAGAAGCCAGGCTCATTGCGAGGCGGGTATCACCTGCCAGGTCAAGACGATTGTTGCATGCAGCTCCATCGCTGCCCAGCGTGACACGTACGGATGTCTTTACGAGATCCGGAATATCTGCGATACCGCTGCCCAGTTTCAGATTTGCCCAGGGACAATGTACCACCGTAGTATTCGATTGTCTGAGTATCTCCTGTTCTCCTTCCAGAAGGTAAATGCAGTGAGCAAGTAGCGTATCAGGTCCGATGAAGTTTCTGTCGCGCAGGTAATGGACGTTACCTCCAGCCTCCTTAATGGCAGCATGATTCATTTCTTCTGATGTTTCTGCTGCATGAGTAGTTCTTTTAACTCCTGCTGGAAGATCTGAAAGCCAACTCCAGATATCATCTGAGCAGGAGAGCGCGAATCTTGGCGCATAAATGTAACTGACAAGATCGCCGCAGGCATTCCTTACGCGGGTGGTCTCTTCCTTCAACCATGAAAGGTTTTCGGTAGTATACTCAGGACCGATATCCATAAGAGCATTACCCGCAAGAGCCCTGATTCCTGATCTTCTGAGGATGTCAATTGTTATTTCCGAGTATCTGAGAATCCCCATATCAAGAAGCCCGGTACATCCTGATGAAAGGAGATCTCCAAGTGATTGTATAACCGAAACTGCAAGTGTGTTTCGTGAATGAGCGGCCTCAAGAGGCAGTATTCTATCGAACAGCCAGGGAAGAAGTGATCGCCCCTCTGCC
>DAOWAG010000285.1 GCA_030634715.1 Candidatus Aegiribacteria sp.
ACAAATATATAGCACTGTCACCTGAGAAGGAAAAGAAAACAAAAAATCATTCAGGAGAACTGTCCTTGTCGATATACTGATCAAGTTCATCCTGTGAAATACCAAGAAGACTGGCAGCATCCTTTTTGTCGCTTCCACAATACTCCATTGTTTTTGCTACGAAATCCATTATTGCTTCCTGGAGCTTCATTGGAGTAAATCCACCGGTAACTTCACCCGGTGTTATTCGTTCAAGGATATATGGAGAGAGGGAATCAGGAGTAATCGTATCTCCCTCGGTATTCACAACTGCGCTTGCAATAATATTTCTCAACTCCTGCATATTATCAGGAAAACTATACTGCTGCAGAAGATTCATGAACGTGTCTGAAATACCGGCAAGTTCTTTTCCTGTTCGCTCAAGCTCCATCTTCAGGAAGAATTTCGCGAGAAGCGGAATATCGTCCACCCTGTCCCTCAGCGGTGGGATCTGGATGGAATTCACCATAAGATGGTACAGCAGATCTCGCGAGAAGGAATCGCGATACTTTGAGCTGGTAAGATCATGAGTGGAGGTCACTATGAATCGAACATCACAGCCCAGTATTTCTGTCGAGTTATCCCTGTAGTACTCGTTCGTCTGGATTACTCTCTTGAGTCTCACCTGAACCGGTAGACTCATATGATCAATATTATCGATAAACAGTGTACCACCTGAAGCCGTTTCAAGAAAACCGGGCATCTCTTTGCTTCTTCCGCTCCAGTCCTTTGCTCTGCCAAATAGTTCCACGGATAATTCTTCCTGTGAATGAGAAGCGCTGTCAAGAGCGATAAAGGGTCTGTCGATCCTGGGAGAAGCATTGTGAATCGCACGTGCAAGTGATTCTTTTCCTGTGCCTCTTTCTCCCCAGATGAATACACTGAGATCTCCCTTTGCCATTTTCTCAGCCTGATGAAAAAGCCGTATCACACTAGGATCCTGTGTAGGAAGTCTTTCGAAGGCTGCCTTGTTATCAAGGTCCTCTCTGGAAAGCAACTCGGGCAGTCTATCAATCGTATCATGCATCGCACCATACTTTATAGCTCTGTCCAGAACTTCAAGAAGGTATTCATCATCCACAGGCTTTGTCAGGTAATCAAACGCTCCCAGCTTCATCGACTTAACTGCAAGATCGATATCGTTGACACCAGTAAGTATTACCACTGGGGTATTTATTCTTTTCACCTGCATCATTTTCAGGATATCCATCCCGCTTACGTTCGGCATATCAAGATCCAGCATAATTACATCAAACCGCTCACTGTCAAGAATAGTCTCGACTTCTCTTGAATCGTTGACAACTGTGGGCTCAAACACTTCGGTCTGCATAAGAAAAACCATGAAGTAGTTGGTTACAGCGATATCATCATCGACAATCAGAATTCTATTCACTTCTTCACTTCCCCGTCTCCTTCATGATCAAGTAGCGGAATTCTGATTATGAATTGGGTTCCAGTGCCAGGTTTGCTACTTACTGAAATGCTTCCACCATGTTCCTCGATAATTCTGAAGGCAATCGCGAGACCCAGGCCTGTTCCACCCTTTGCGCGTTTTGTCGTGAAGAACGGATCGAAGATAAGCTTCAGCGTTTTCTCATCCATTCCCTTGCCATTATCCTCAATCTCTATGACAACGACATCCTTTTCCATCCAGGTTCTGACGATAATTAATCCCTTTCTGTCATCCGGGATAGCCTGAGCAGCATTCACTATCAGGTTTACAAGCACCTGCTCGATTTTCTGGGAATTACCTTTGAATGTCTTTACATCCTCGCTCAATCCCAGTTCGATTTCAGCGTGCTTGTGCACTTCGTTCTGAACCAGCCTGGTTGTAGCTTCTATGATAGTGTTGACATCAACTGTATCCACAAGAAGGCCCTCATCCTTTCTGGCAAAACCACGAAGACCCTCCACAATGCCCTTTATCCGTTCTGAACCGTGAGACATGTCATCTACCAGGGTCATTATATGTCGTCTGAAGAAATCGTATTTAAGCCTTGCGATTTTCAGATCGGGATGTTCCTTGTAGTAATCATCAACAATCGGAAGCATGTCCGTTATCGCCTGATTGATGATCTTGATATTTCCCCTGATGAACTGGTTTGGATTGTTGATCTCATGACCAATACCGCTTACAAGCTGACCCAGGGAAGCAAGTTTGTCAGCCTGCTGCAGCTGCTGTTCGTAGGTCTTCTCAAGAGGAATATCCCTGTAGAATTCAAGAATTCCATCAACTTCCTCTTCCTGGTTGTATATAGGAAGAGCATGAACCTGAAGATATCTGTCATTATCTCTTAACGTAATGGTAATCGGTGTCTTGTCCCGCTTAATCTTTGCCAGTCGACAATCCTCACAGGGAGTTTCCCTTTTGAAATAGGTTCTATAACATTTATCACCGGTGACGATATTCTCCTGGTTGCTCATAACCACATTTCTGTTGAGATCAATAAGCATTACTTCATCAGGGATAGCCTGGAACATGGTTTCAAGCCTTCGGCTGGCTTCATCCCAGCTTTTATTGACGCGGTTCAGATAGGAATC
>DAOWAG010000028.1 GCA_030634715.1 Candidatus Aegiribacteria sp.
CTCCCCGAAGGCGCACGAAGCGCTTTTAGGTATCCTGGCTTCCGGATCGACCTACTCACCACGGTCTTCCCACGACTTTACGCAGTGACCTTAAAATTGTGGCTTTCGTCCCCGGTTACAGTGGCGGGGCCGCACCGGATTTGCACCGGTTTCCCTTTTTGCTGCAAAGCAAAAGAGTAAATAGCCGGATGTAACCCTGGTGTCAATCGAGACTAATCAGGTATCGGGGTAGGATTCCAGACCTGGTATTGCACCTGGTCTATATATTCCTGCAGATGCGTATAAAGAAGAACAGTAATGGGAGGAGAATTATTCAATGATCGTCGTTAAGGATCTGTACAAAACCTTCAAACTTGCGAAGAAACAGAAAAGAGAGATGGGTAGTTTTTATACTGACGGGAAAGTACGTGCTGTATCCGGTGTCAATTTCGAGTGTAAGCCCGGAAAGATATTCTGCCTGCTAGGTCCCAACGGTGCCGGCAAAACCACTATTCTGCGCTTGATAGCGACACTTCTTAAACCTGATTCCGGAAGCATAGAAGTGGCTGGATATGATACTATTGAAGCTGCTCAGAAGGTACGTGCTCATCTAGGTTTTCTGACTGGAACAACTAAACTTTACGACCGTTTGACTCCAGTTGAACTGGTCAAGTACTATGCTGATCTTCACGGCATGAGTAATACTGATTTCAATCGGCGCAAAGAAGAACTTTTTGAATTACTGGATATGAATGACTTTGCTGACAGGCGTATCGGTAAGCTCTCATCTGGAATGAAACAGAAGGTCTCCATTGTTCGAACCATTATACATGATCCCGATGTGGTGATCTTTGACGAGCCGACAACGGGGCTTGATGTTATTACTTCACGAAGCATTATTGACCTTATCCGTCGCTGCAAGAGTGAAAACAAAACGGTTATATTTTCCACTCATATCATGAGTGAAGTCAGTTTCCTCAGTGATGATCTTGCCATTCTCCACGAAGGGAAACTCCTGTACAACGATACTTACCGGACTTTCAAAGACAGGATGCAGACCGGATCTCTTGAAGAGGAATTCATTCGTATTCTGCAGGAGGACATATCATGAAAACGATTCTGACGATCTTCCGGAAAGAACTGAAGGATTCTCTGCGGGATCGCCGCACCATTATAACCATGATTATTGTGCCATTGCTGATGTTCCCAGTGATGATCGGGCTGACATCCAGATTCATTATATCCTACGAGGAAAAGGCACAGGTCAGAGAACTCAAAGTTGGCCTGCTTACAGGTGAGAACGCCGGTGAATTCGTAGATATGCTGGGTGAGCAGGAAAACATCCTCATCTTTGAACAGATTCCGCTTGATGAGGGTCAAGAGCTCATTTCATCAGACAGTCTCGATGCCTTTATCGTATTTCACGAGGAATTCGACCGGCAGGTCAGTGAACTCGGTCAGGGTGAAATCACCTTCTACCTCAAAGAGACTGAGGAGCGAGAGATTGAAAAAGACCGTATCATGGAGCTGCTTGGTGAATATGAGGAAATATTACGTACTGATCGATTTGAGGACCTGAATCTTGATATCAATATTATTGAGACCCTCTCTGTCTCAAAAGTGAATTTGGCAACTCCGAAGGAACAACTGGCCGATATGGTTGGAGGTATTCTGCCCTACATGTTCATCCTTTTCTGTTTTATGGGAAGCATGTATCCCTCCATCGATCTTGCTGCGGGAGAAAAGGAGCGAGGCACACTTGAAACCCTGCTGACCTCTCCTGTAAACAGGCTTCAGATCCTGATCGGCAAATTTGGTGTTGTAGTTCTTACAGGTATCGGTTCGGCTTCAGTTTCCCTGCTGGGTCTCTATCTTGGAATCCGGTATATCAGCTCAATTCCAGCGGAATTCATTGATATGATAATGTCAATTCTGGAACCCGGATCCATTATCTTTCTCTTGTCACTCCTGCTCCCGCTCTCCGTATTCTTTGCGGGCATTCTGCTTTCCATCTCCTTCACCGCAAGAACATATAAGGAAGCTCAGAGCAAGATCGGACCTCTTTTCCCGGTTATAATCATTCCTGCTTTTATCGGAATGATGCCAGGGATGGATCTGAACGCTTCAACAGCTCTGATCCCTATCCTCAATGTATCTCTGGCAACGCAATCGATCATTGCAGGTCAGGTAGATATTAGCATTCTGATAATTGTTTATCTCTCACTTGTGGTTTATGCGGGTGCAGCTCTATTACTGTGTGCCAAAACATTCAGCAGAGAAAGCGCTATTTTCCAATGATTCCCAACAGGTGAATGTAATCAGGCAAAGGCGTTGTTTCTGACAGCTACAAAATGAGAAAGAGAAGACAAATGAATACAGCTGGAAATGATGAGTACAAATCAAGTGCTGATTTCTACGATTATATCCCCGTCTATGAAGGCAGGAGCGATATCGATTACTATGTTGAACAGGCTGAGAAAACCGATGGTTCCGTTCTTGAAATCGGCTGCGGCACAGGAAGAGTACTCATACCTGTCGCACAAACCGGATGCGAGATAACAGGGCTGGATCCATCATCAGCAATGCTCGATATATGCAAAAGAAAGCTGAAGGAGGAAGATGCAGAGGTTAGAGAACGGATTACCCTTATTGAAGGGGATATGCGGGACTTCAACCTCAAATGCAGATTCAGTCTTATAACAACTCCTTTCAGATCATTCCAGCACCTTGAAACTGTCGAGGATCAACTTAGGACACTTGAAATTATTCATCACCATCTGGATGATAAAGGTATTTTCATACTTGATCTTTTCAATCCCTCAATGAAATACATTCTGGATGAATCTCGAAGAGAGGAATTCGGTGACGAGCCGCCATTCGATCTTCCGGATGGTCGGAAGGTCACCAGGAAATTCAGGAATCCATCAGTCGATCTCGCAAAGCAGCTGATAAACTGTGAAATTATTTATCATATAGAGCATTCCGATGGAAAGAAGGAGAGGACAGTGCATTCATTCAAAATGAGGTATCTCTTCAGGTATGAGGCAGAACATCTTCTGGAGAGGAGTGGTTTCAGGGTTCTTGAAGTACTCGGTGCTTTTGATGGATCTCCTTTTGCATCAACCTGGCCTGGTGAGTTGATACTTACTGCAACTCTGGTCTAATATCATCCATTGCACAATAAATCATAGATTTATATCTTCATTGATGTTGGGAGGACTTGAATGAAATTAATATTGATTCTCGCCTTTGTTGCATGTATTCTGGTTTCCCTCAGCAATGCCGGTTCTCTTCCATTTTCCCGATCCGGTATTATTGACATACCAACCGCTACCGTGCTTCAGCATACACAAATAGCAATTGGAGGTTCAATTACCGCCTTCAGCTATGAACTCCCTGACAGCACATCGGAAAGCGATTTTGCGGTTGGCGGTCACTTTGAAGTTGGGCTTTTCAACAGAGCGCAGATAGGCGTGACCTTGCTCGGTGATGCAGGAATCTCAGGAGATGTCCGTGTGCTTATCCTTAGCGAGCGGATTAATTCTCCGGCGCTGGCTGTGGGCTGCCAGAACATTACTGGAGAGAAGAACTATGAATTCTTCAAGGATTCCAATGACTCACTGTACCAGTATGAAGAAGATCAGAATTTCGCAGCCTATATCGTGCTGTCAAAAAATCTTGACTACCTCTTCGGAGTACCTGTTGAAGTGAACCTTGGTTACGGTATTGGCAGATTCAAACAGGGAGCCAATATGAAGGAGGATGGAATCAATAATCCATTCCGGGGGCTGTTCGGAGCACTGAGCATTCATCCAACTTACAATATTTCACTAATTCTTGAGTGGGATGGAAGAGACGCTAACATCGGTGCCTCATATACACTGAACAGAAATGTCCGCTTCATGGCTGCCGTTGCAGAACTGGAACAGCTGAGCAGAGGCAGCAGCAGAGACCCGATGGATGTGATGCAGAATGTTAAATTCAGCATCGGGGTGGAATTCACTATAGGACCCTTCCTGAACCGCACCACTCTTGAGCCATTCGAGGCACTGAGGCAGGATGGTGATTCCGAACTTCTTGAAAGACTTGAGGAAATCAGATCTCACGCAAAAGAGGATATTGAAGAACTTGAGGATGATATCCCCTGATCTGATCGCATGAATTCATAATAGTCTGATGTTATAGAAATCTGTATAGAGCAGAGAGCTTCTGTTGATTGAGAGAACGATTACCCCGAATGTGAATTTGTTTCAATTCCCCTGAAACAGAAATTCTTCTTAACTCGGTGTTGAGAATCCTCAACCGAGAAAAATTTCCTGAATCAAGAAGATGTTGTCTTTCCAGCGTGGACTTCTGATCATGTGTTTTCAACTCAATGGAAGATGACGGAAGAACCCAATCCGAGGATATAGCTCTACCGGCTTCAATATTCAATACTCTGCTGTTTTCTTTCATCGATGGATTCCACTCTATTACTGCCCAGCCAAGCAGACAGAACCATGCTGCCTGCCTGACATCTCTGGAACCCGCTGCAGTAAGCCACTCAAGGTGCTTTTTTACCCTTTCACTGTTGATAACCTCAACTGTTTCCTGTACCTGATCTTCTTGAGTGTCCTCCTCATGACGCCTGAGCCATATCCACTTTCCGGCAGAAAGGAATGCTTCCATCGACATTGATCCATGAGGAAAGTACTCCTCTCTGAAGAACGAGAAACCCTCTTCGAGCGCTCCGTCTTCAACAGGAAAGTAATCAAGCCCCAGTGCATCCGGACCCGGGACAGTACCATCAGAAAGGGATATCAGCAGGTCATTCAGCAGCAGCGCAGGGGAATCCTCAGGAACCGGACCAATACTGAACTCAGATCCGGGACTGTAAGACCAGGATGAAAGATCAGGAGAGAGAAATACAACCTTTCTCCAGGGATTTTTAAGAGCAATATTGTAAGGCGGATGAAGCTCTCTGATTGTTTCAAACTCAAGTAACGCTGCTTCAAGAGGAGTTTCACAAGGATCAATTGAGACATCATATACCTGTGAAACAAGCTCCAGTGTTTTTCCATCAGCTTTTCGCTTCGTAAAATAACTGTTCACTCGACTTCTCAGGGAAGAGGCCTTTCCAACATAAAGCACTTCCCCACCCTTTGACAGAAAACGGTATACTCCAGGAACATCGGGCAGAGACAGCCTTCTGTGTCTCGGCATAGGGTAATTCCAGCTGGTTTTATGAATCGGTGGGGACTCTTCCAGAAATTCAAATAATTGCTCAAGAGTAGTAATTCCGGAATCCTCAAGGTCACTGACCATCTTTTCCCAGATAGCGATATTGGCCCTGACATGATTTGCAGCTCTTTTTTCCTCCTGCATTGAATAGCCAAGATAACCTGAAACAGCTCGAAGCCCTTTTCTGGGCAGACCCGGATAGAGCCTTCTCGCTATTTCCCTTGTGCAGAGAATTTGTGGAGCACTATCGTCAGAAGAATGCAGGGAATAGAGATTGTCCATCCACCTCTGTTCGAACTGAGCGAAATGAGCGACAGGTATTCCTCCCTCGAAGGCTGACCGGATGAGCTGCCATGCCTCATAAGGCACTATTGAATCTTGAAGCATCTCATCGGTAATACCTGTCATACGGGATATCCTCGATGGGATTATTTCACCTTCAGGCAAAGTTAGGAGAAAGGAGTGAATCTCCGGTTTTCTTTCTCGGAAAATTCCTGTAGCGGAAACCACTGCCCATGCAATTTCCAGGAGATAGCCTCTATCCGGAGCTGCTGCCGTACTCTGACAGTCAATAATGATGATTTTCTGTTCCCTCAGATTTGCACTCATGCAGTTCCTCCAGATTGAACGATACAGAAAAGGATCAGTAATGCAAGCATGATTCTGTGATCAGTCGCTATTACGAATTCTATGCCAGTGATCGAGCTTTACATAAAGGCAGGGTAGTACGACAAGTGTAAAGAACGTCGCCACAGCCAGACCACCTGATACGGTTCTCGCCATGGGAGCCCACATCACGGAACTGTCTGTTGCAGCTATAGACAGGGGCATCAGAGCCAGAATTGTTGTGAAAGTGGTCATGAGGATTGGTCTGAGCCTCTTCCTCCCTGCGAGCACAATCGCTTCTCGCGAAGACATCCCTGATTCGCGACGAAGCTTGTTGGCAAAATCGATAAAGACTATACCATTATTGACCACAATCCCTGTCAGCATCAGAAGTCCGATAATGGATGTAAGTCCCATGGTTGTACCTGTAAGTAACAATGTCCAGATAACGCCTATCATCGCAAGAGGTATTTCCACCATTATGATGAAAGGTTCAAGAAGTGACTCGAACTGTGAAGCCATCACCATGTAAACAAGGATGATTGCTACAATGATGGCAAGAGCCATGCTGCCGAAAGCCTCCCCTTTGTCTTTGATATCTCCAAGGATCTCGTACCTGTTCCCGCTGAGATCAAGAGTATCCATCATTATTTCCACATCAGTCGCAACTTCACCCAGAGGACGATCAAGTATCCGGCATGTGACCGACACGCTCCGCGACCTGTTTCTCCTTCCAATATCCTCAGGCACGAGAGTGTTCCTGAAACTGCCCCAGGCATCTAGTGGAAGTCCATATGCAACAAGCCCAGCAATTTCTTCCATTGTCGACCTTGAGTCTTCACGATAATGAAGATTGATATCGTACTGTTTGCTGTCTTCAGTGTATGAAGCTGCATCCAGTCCCAGGACGCCAATAGTTATCTCTTTACCCAAGCGCTCAGGCGACTGCCCCCGAAGGAGCAGGACATTGTCAGATGGAATGAAATCAACCTGTATCAGCCGATTCCTGAGTGAGGATGATACGTCAGCAGTGCCGGGGATCTGGGTCATTTCACGGCTGACTGTTTCCCCGATACTCCGAAGTTCTTCAAGATCACTGCCGTAGATAACGATATTGATAGGAAATTCATTGCCTATCGGCATTCCGCTGGAGAGACTGAATGTTATACCAGGAAATTGCTCTAAAACTTCGCGGATTTCAGTATCATATTCCTCTATGCTCTTTGATCTCTCCCCTTCCACGGGGAAGTAGAGTTCCAGGCTTCCACTGCTGGAAGTGGAGGAACCGAAGACTGCACCCATTCCTTCATTTCTTCCCACACTCATGTAGGAATTGGACAGATCACCCGGTTCTATCAGATCCAGGACAGAATTCTCTATTTCCACGAAAATGCTGTCGGTGAATTCAAGACCTGTTCCCGGAGCAAGGCTGATATCGATATCGATAACTCCTTCCTTTGGCTCCGGCAGAAACGTACTTGGTATGAATCTCATCATGAACAGCGAACCAGCGAAAAGCAGAGCCACAGGAATGAATACAAACCTTGTATGACCTGTCATCCAGTATACCGTCCGCGAGTATCGCTCTTCCAGTCTGTTTAGCCTGTGCTGTATCCTGCTGGATATAGACCTCTTTGAATGCTCTTTAATAAGTCTCTTCGACCCGGAAGCGAGAAGAGGTATCAGGGACTGCGAAACAAAGAGCGATATAAACAGTGCAACAGCTATTGTTATACTCAGATCCCTGAATATCTGACCGGTCATACCTGGCACAAACAACATTGGAATAAACACCGCTACTGTTGTCAGTGTTGAAGCGGTTACAGCCATACCCACCTGCGAAGCTCCATGCTCTGCAGCCTTTTTCTGACCTTCGCCCTCTCTCCTCCATCTATGAATGTTCTCCAGAACCACGACTGAATTGTCCACTATCATCCCAATTGAGATACTGAGGCCGGCAAGTGACATGATGTTGAGGTTAACACCGAGAAGATACATCGCGGCAAATGAAGCAATGAATGAGATGGGCATCGAGAGACTGACAATTCCAGCATTCGAAATTGAACCCAGAAAAAGCGTAAGAACAGCTGCGGCAAGGAACACTGCCTGAATGCCGGTACGAAGCAAATCGTTTATCGACTGCATGATGAATCCCTGCTGGGAGTAAATTATGGTACAGTCCAGAGTACCGGAATATTCGGAGGCTACTTCATCTATCGCAGACTCAAGCCTCCTGCATGTATTCACTGTGTTCGCATCCGAGCTCTTCCTGAAAATTGCAAGCACTGCTTCACCCTGATTGATGTAAATATAATTCCGGGGTTCCTGATAACTGTCGATTATATCGGCAACTTCATCCAGGCTTACAGGGCGGCCCTCATGAACACCAATGGCCAGCTCGCGGATGCTATTAATGTCCTCGAACCCGGACTGGACACTAACAGCGAATTCCATATCACCGTCCTCGATATCACCACCCGGCTGATTACCACTGACCATGTTCAAAGCAGTGTAGATCTGAGCAAGTGGAATACCTGTCTCGGATAGAAGCACCGGATCAATTTCAACATTGATCTGTCTGATCTGCCCACCTTCCAGATCAACGGATGAGACACCTTCGATCCTGCTGAGTCTCGGTGTAATTTCATCCTCGATCAGGCTCCTCAGCTCTGCTCCATTCATCACTTCACTCGAAAAAGTCACCATAACAAGTGGCTTCATGCTCGATGACATAGTCCAGATAAGCGGATCTGACGATCCATCGGGCAGCTGACTCTTCATCCGGTCAACTGCGTCACGAATGTCACTTTCCGCCTGATCAATATCAGCGCTGTTCGTCATTTCGAGAGTAACGACACTGAGCCCGTATTTTGAGTTGGAAAGAACCGTCTCGATTCCTTCGACCCCGGAAACAGCATCCTCGATAGGTTCCGTAACGAGACCCTCCATCTCGAGAGGTCCGGCACCCGGCTGGACGGTAAGTATAAAGACCATTCCGAGGTCGACCTTCGGGAAATAATCAATTCCAAGTTGTGTGGTTGCGAACAGTCCTGCTCCCGTCAGAAGCAGAAAGATCATGATAAATGTTGTTCTCCTGCGTACCGCGAGTCCTGCAAGATTCATTATCGCACCACCCTGACTTCATTACCATCTGAAGCAAGATGAAAGCCAAGAGCTATTACTGTATCTCCAGGAGAAATGCCCTCCGTTATCTCGATATCCATTCCATTCATTATTCCTGTTTCCAGCAGCACTGTTTCAACGACGCCGTCCCGAATTAGAACCGCCTCCCAGAAATTACCGTCAACCTGCCTCAACAAACGTCGAGGCAGTACAATCGCATTCTGAACTGTCTCCAGAGCGATGGTCGCTGCGCCTGTCATTCCGGAGCGGAGTAATTCTGAACTGTCATGGAACTGAACCGTCACCGGTACGAGGCCTGATA
>DAOWAG010000225.1 GCA_030634715.1 Candidatus Aegiribacteria sp.
AAACTCCCGAAAACTGACCTTCATATGCACCTTGATGGTTCAGTGAGGCTTTCCACACTTATAGAACTTGCCAGAGAAACGAAGATCAAGCTTCCATCCTATACCGAGTCGGGACTTCGTGAAACTGTGTTCAAGGATGATTACTTAGACCTCGACGATTATCTGAAGGGGTTCGCCTATACAACCGCTGTAATGCAGACAAGAGAGAATCTGGAAAGGATTGCTTTCGAAGTTGCTGAGGATAACCAGCGTGAGGGTGTTCGCTATATCGAAGTGCGTTTCGCTCCGCAGCTTCATGCGAATGACGAAATGGATATTATCGAATGCATCAGGGCAGTCAACGACGGGCTCGAGAGAGCGAAGACTGTATTTAATTCCCGATCTGAAATCATTGATGGAAGTGAACCTCCCTTCCACTATGGAATTATCGCATGCGGTATGAGGTTTTTCACGCCAGCGTTCTCATCCTGGTACAGCAGGTTCTTCGAGATGCACAGATATACGAAGCCCGAACGAGTATTTTCTCTTGCGTCTCTTGAACTGGAAGCAGCGGTATCAAGAGCAAGATGGGATGAGAACCTTCCTGTGGTCGGAATCGATCTCGCAGGTTCCGAGAAAGGCTGGCCTGCGATTAATCATTTAATAGCATTCAGAAGAGCGCAGAAGCATTTCCTGAAAAAGACAGTGCATGCAGGTGAAGCGTACGGACCTGAGAGTATCTACCAGGCCATAACCGAACTGTACGCAGATCGCATCGGGCATGGTCTGACCCTCCTTGACCCTGGAGCAGTCAGATCCGAAGATATAAAAGATCCTGAAGCCTACGTTGATGCTCTTGCTGAATTCATCGCTGATCGCAGAATAACCATCGAGGTCTGTCTTACATCCAATCAGCAGACAAGTCCAGCCTACCGGGATCTCGCCAATCATCCGTTTGGGAAGATGATGGATAAGAAACTTTCGGTATCCATCTGCACCGATAACAGAACGATTTCGAACACAACCGTTACGAAGGAGCTTCACAAAGCAATAAACGCATTCAATCTAACGAGAAACGATCTGAAGAATATTCTTGTCTATGGCTTCAAACGAAGTTTCTTCCCTGGCAGGTACAAAGAAAAAAGAGCATATGTCCGGCGCTGCATGGAGTACTTCGAGAAAATCGAAAGCGAAGCCTCCACTGATTAGCCAGGAGATTACCTCAAGATAACAAGCTTCATGCTTTCAGAATTACCATCCGAGACAAATCTTGCGATATAGATTGATGCGGCTCTTTCAACCGCATTCCATCCAAACTGGTAGACTCCTCCCGGAAGCTGCTCATCAAGCAGAGTAGCTACTTTCCTGCCGCTGAGATCGAAAATCTCAAGAGCCGCCGATCCGCCTGTATGCACAACCTCGAACTGTGCTCCTGATAAGACCGGATTCGGTGAAAGGAGAAAGAGAGATGGTTCGGCGTTGTCGTGAAAACCTTCTTCAATTCCTGTGTAGTACACCGAGAAATGTATGGTTACCGTATCAGCCGTCACAGGAATTGCTCCAACTGTAACTTCCGTGTCCTGAGAATAGTAATTCCTGCTGTCAGGGACAGTTAAATAATTGAAATACTCGTTACCCGTTGAGCCGGGAAATGGATCACCCGCGTCCCCGGAGCTGGTGTACTGTTCCAGCTCCCAGAGACCATCGGCCTGTTCAAGTGCCACACGGTAATGTCCATAATCGGTGTATCCGGGATACCACTGATTGTCATTGCTGTATGCATTATCATCAATGTGCCAGATCAGAGTTCCCCATGCAGGTAATGCTGCATCGTACCCTATCGGCCTGCGGTTCTCCACGAGAAAGTACTGTGAACCAGCAGTACCGTCTGTCCAGAGCCTGTAGATCATTCCGGAACTCTCAACCGCAGGAACTTCGTAAAAGCCTGGTGTTATTACGTTGAAGGGTGAAACTATACCGAGTCCTATCCGGCTCCTGGCGCATAGATGAGCAGGACTCCAGCTGCCGCCGTTATAGAGCCCGTAGGCCATCACTCCCCAATTACCAATACCCCATGAATCGTAACCGTAATCGTAAAGATCCGGTAGACCCATCACGTGACCGAACTCGTGACAGAACACTGCTGCTGATTTATCACCCGGAGTGTTGTCGTACTCGTTCTGAACGCTGAATGTTGATACGTAGACACCATCATGGAGTGCACCATAACCCGGCAAAGACCATGCGTGGGGCCAGATTGTGTTGGGTGTTCCGTCGAACTGTCCTGCGAACATAACGTTGACACCGTCGACATAGCCGTCCGAGTCGTTGTCGTACACTGAGAAATCCACAATCGGGTCGACAAGTTCGCACAGATCCGCTACCATGCCCTGCGAATTGGTTGGATAAGAACCCCAGCCGTAGTTGCCTCCTACGTAGTATTCATAAGTGTGTGGAGCTCTCTGCCAGCCAGTGGTGGAGGGCCAGTCGATAGTCACAATATCTATCTGCCCATAGGAAACCTCTCCGTAATAGTTGGCCAGCGAGAATGTATCCGATGCAAAACCGAGTGAATCGAAGTAGACGGCTGGTGTCTGTGATACGTTATCGCTGAAGTCAACGAGCAGAATGAGAACATTCATCTGATCGTCCGTCCCGGTGAATGCTCCATCGGGTCCGACGGGGGGATTGTGTATACCGTACCGGGCATTGGGCGCATCAACACCCCTCAATCTGGCTTCGGCATAAGAATCGATGAAGTGCTGATCATCAATTAAACCCTCTTCTGCCCCCTCCTGGAACCATGGTGGTGGTGGAGCAGTCAAGCCAGTAAACGCCATTGTCAGAAGCAATATCGCAATGATTCTCATAATATTCAACCTTTCATAGTTACCCAGAGTTCGTAGTTCGTAAATATCTACTTCTCTGAGAACTGGTCCTTACCTACTCCGCAAACCGGGCAGACCCAATCCTCAGGGATGTCTTCGAAAGCGGTTCCGGGAGCGATTCCGGAATCGGGATCGCCTGTCTCAGGGTCATATATATAACCGCAAATATCACATACATATTTTTTCATTCCGATCTTTTCCTCTCTATTCAATTTAACTTCAATCT
>DAOWAG010000138.1 GCA_030634715.1 Candidatus Aegiribacteria sp.
CCAGATGAGACGGATTTAGGTATGTCGCTACACTGGTGGATAATATTTTCGGGATTCAATTTGACATCTATAGACGACTGGTCTATTATCACTATTCATGAATGATCTTGAAACACATACCGGAAAGGAAGTTCTTATGATCAGAAACAGCTCTCTTATGGTGATTCTGCTTACACTTATGCCAATAATGCTGGCATCCGCTGATGTGGTTACGTTAGAACCCATCAAGGATGCTTTCGTTTGTGATTGCATGCCTGGTGTAACGAATCCTTACGCTGGCAACCAGTACCTTGCCCAGGGCCAGGTTACTGCCTGCTACCACAAAACCTTCATCGAATGGGATCTGAGCAGTATTCCGGCGGGTGCCACCATCGACAGCGCCGAGTTCCGCATCTACTGTATTCAGATGAGTGGTGGTGGTTCCGGTCAGATGGTCTACTACCGCGTCATCGAGGACTGGAGCGAAACGACTGTATGCTACAACAATATGCCGGATTACACTGAGGATGGCGGTATTATACTCCCCACCTGGCCCTCAACGAGTTCCTGGCATTCCGTTGATGTCACCGACTTCGTTATCGGCTGGTTCAGTGAAACGACTGATAATTACGGTCTTCATTGCGGAAGCCAGAACACCAGCAGTACGAAAGATGCCATTTATGCCTCCTCAAGAGTCTCGGCAACCTTCCGACCCCGTCTGGTGGTCACCTATACGACCTCGTCCGCACTCGAAACTTCTACCTGGGGTAACCTGAAAGTTCCGGAGTAATACGCATGGGATCGACTCAGAGAATGCTGGTCCTGCTGACTGCTGTCCTTCTACTCGCCATCCAGGGATTATCTGCAGGTGGATGCGATCCCGATGATCCAGGAACCTGTCTTGAGGAGACTGTCTCGGATAGTCTGGAGGAGACTGCATCGGACAGTCTGGAGACTGTTCTCGAAGGGTGCTCTCCGGTGGATGCGGATTCGACTGGATGCTGCGGGATGGACCTCCCGCCGTTGCCTGAAGACCCGGAGACCGTAGAAGAGGACCCCAAGGAACCCAGCTGATCAATGCCTGTTCTCACGGTAACGAAAATGCAGAACCCCGATCACTCATCGGGGTTCTGCTTCAGATGTGGTCCGGTCTCACTTCTCCGGCTTCAGGTAATCATCTTTCTTACACTAATAAGAACAACGGAAATCAATCGTACATGTTTGCCTGGTTCAGTCTGAGAAGCGGCAGATCAACGATTAGAAGAGAATCAATTCCTTCCATGGAAGGCAGACCTAGCCTGATAACAGGATGTTCCGGTTCATTCAGAAGCAGTATGAAACTCTCAGGGTCAAACCAGAAGCCATGTGTCCAGAGCCAGCTGTCGGTTGAGACTGTTGATTGAATATCAAGGTTATTCCTGAGAAGCTCTTGAAAAACCGAATCCATCTGAATGACATCTTCAAGATCGAGCACAGTTCCATCAATAAGCCATGTTCGGTAGGCACTAAACAGAGAAACCCTATCTGGATTTCTTATCAGTTTAACTCGTATCAATCCGGACACCCATGTGGATCCCGAAGCGAGAAGTTCAAGCATTCTTTCCTCTGTGGCACCTGCTTCGATAAGTGATGGAACAATATCAGCAGGCAGGGGTGCGATCCAGAAAAGCGTATCCACAGCTTCCGCAATGACAGTCAGGCACACTCCCTGAACAAGGTAATGATGCGGAACACCACCGGCAATGTACGTTGAATCCATGCTGATAACTGTCAGAACTGAATCGAGTAACTCTTCCTCCAGCGCAGTGTTTTCAAATATCTCAGATGATTCCACGGGAATCTGTGCCATTGTAATCAGAAAGAACAATAGAAAGGTCATCTAATCGAAAACTCCTTCTTCTCTAAGGCTCAGGGTCTCACCATCAGCGACGATCATGTGGTCAAGGAGCCTGAATCCGAGACTTTTTCCAAGATCCCGAAGGTTTCTTGTAAGTCTGATATCCTCCTGGCTCGCGCGGTTGGCTCCACCTGGATGATTATGAACCAGTATAACACCTGTTGCGCCGGTAGCAATAACCTTCTCAAGAAGATTTCTTGGGTGTACAGCAGCCTTATCCACAGTTCCGAATTCCAGAATACATTCGGTTATAAGTCTGTTGCTTGAATCCAGCAGTAGAGCAATAAGTCTCTCTTTTCTGAGTGTGCTCATCTTTATTTCGAGATATTCTCTGACTTTCTCAGGGCTGTCAATAACTTGCGTACCCTTTCTTAACCTGAACGATTGCGTGGTGATGGAAGTTGCCAGGTTCAGGAGAATAGAAGCCGCTGGTCCTATTCCATGTACAGTCTGAAGCATTGAAGGCGGCTGGTTCAGCACACTGCGGAGAGATCCGAATTTCTCAATCAGCGCTGCAGCTGTCTCCTTTGTGTCTTTCCTCGGAATTGCATATGTCAGAAGGAGTTCGAGCGCATCTCTATCCGAAAATCCCTTGATTCCAGCCTCAAGAAACCTCTGCCTGAGACGTTCTCTATGGCCTTGTGTGGATAGACTCATTTTTCAAGATAAACTGTAGTGGACGGGAAAGCAAAATCAAGTTCGAGACCGTAAACGATCCTCATAATATTCAGATTAAGGGCTTCCCTTTTGTTCAGCCAGACATTGTAATCGGTTGTCAGTATGAAGTACTTCATATCGATGTCCAACGAGGAATCACCAAAACCGGTGAAATTCACATAAATATTATCATTATCGATGGAATCATCGTCCCGAAGCAACTGTCGCAGCTGTATCAGGAGTTTTTCCATCTTGTCTGGAGTAGTGTCATAAGTCACTCCAATTGTTGTTGTTGTTCTTCTCATAGGGCGCTTGGAGAAGTTATTGACATTGGAGTCCATTATCTCCTTGTTGGGTATTGTAACCAGAGTTTTCTCTACTGTTCTTATTCTGGTCGAACGTATCCCAATCTCCTCAACTGTTCCGGTAACACCGTTGATCTCAACAAAATCCTCCACCATGAAAGGCCTGTCCAGAAAGATTACCACTGAAGCGAATATCCCTGAAATGGAATCCTGAGCAGCGAGTGCCATTGCCAGACCACCGATTCCCATTCCTGCGATAATTCCGCTTACAGGATATCCATTGGATTGCATCTAGAATATGATCCCGATCGCAACAATGATGAATTTAGCGAGTTTACGGAGTATGGGGATAAGCTGATCATCCATCCTTGATTCGGTACCCGCTGCGATATCACCCATCTGCTCAGAAACAGCGTCAATTGTTCTCATGAGGAGCCAGAGGATGTTTATCGTAAGAAGGAAGAGGAATACATTTCTTAATAATTCAACTGTTGAGATCGGTAATGAATGGATTCGCAGAGAGAGATAGATGCCTATAATTACAATCATGAAAGCTGCCGGCTTAATCAGATCCCTCGCGAGAGCTCCTACGAAACCAAGTTTCTTCTCTCCTGTCTTTCTCAATGTAGAACTTAGAACGCCTTTCAGAACGAAAGCCAGCAGTACTATGATGATTGAAGTAGCAATTTTACCCAGAGGTAATCCAACTGTACTGAAGTTATAAATATCTGCCAGTGTTTCACTCATTCTCTTTCCTCCATACAGGGTTCATTTAGATTCTTATATACGGGCAAAATGAAGAAGGTAATTGATGGTGTCAACTTGCTCCGGGAACCTTAATTGCCGGTGTGTTATATTAAACTGATATGTAACAGATGAATAACGGTGAAGTATATTGAAGTGGATATCCTGTGCACCTTTTAAGGATTGACTCACAATGCTGATTGCCTGTTGACAATTGCGGATGCAACACACATTTAATCGTCCTGCTTATTTTGATAAATAACCTGGAGGTATCTTGAAGTTCGCACAGATTCGAGACTGGATCCTGCAGCTGTCCCTCGCTTCCCTCCCAACTTTAGTCTACCTGCGTCCATATTGTATAGGAGCATTCAGGATTCCCACACCGAGTATGGAGGGAACCATGCTGGTGGGAGATCATCTTCTTGTTCTGAAAGTAGAGGAGGGACAGAGAATCCCCTGGACCGATAAAATGGAACCTCTTTTTCATAATTACAGGGGTAACTCTCACGGATTGCTCATGCCTGCGACAAGTGATCCGCAGACAGGTGAGATACTGGTTTTCAAATGTCCTGCGACAGGGAAGGATTTTATCAAGCGAACGGTGGCTGTAGCAGGTGATACAATCAGAGTCAGTGCAGATACTTTATATGTAAACGGTCAGCCATCACCGGACTGGGCATTATGCTATCAGGATCCATTTGAACAGAGCCCTCTCGATCAGGCATGGCCTGATACCATTGATGAGTTGTACGGAAGAGTACAGGATCTCGCCTACTGGGAGATAAGAGACAACTGCATTATTACCGAAGATGGTCATCTGGCTTACGTTGTTCCCGAAGAGCACATATTCATGATGGGGGATAACCGGGATCA